>JAOZNE010000339.1:0-1859 GCA_029933955.1 Phycisphaerae bacterium | reverse complement strand
TTGTTTTGGTAACCGTTCACACAAAAACAAGAACCACGGATAAACACAGATAGACACAGATATTTAAAACGGCGAAAAACACGAAAGAAAAAACAAAAAACTTCATGGTAAACTTTGTTTTTTACGATAATTCGTGTTTATTAGTGTTCATTCGTGGTTCTTTTCTGTGAACGGTTACGTATTTCGATGTTAGTATTTCGTATTTGTTTAGGCTGGATTGTTTCTAAAATGGAAGAATTGACGAAACTTGGCAAGCTGTTGGAATTGGCGGAGCAGATCGGCATAACCATTCGCCGGGCGCCCGGCGCGGGCCTGGACAGCGAGCGCCCCGGCGGGTCGTTGATCAGGCTGCGCGACAGCGAAATGTTGTTCCTCGACCCGACAGCTTCGACAGCTGACCAGGTCGCTGTCGTTACAAACGCACTGCGAGGCCGAGCTGAGCTGAGAGACAAGTTCATTCCGCCAGGCCTGGGCTTGCAAGACCAACCCTTCGCCTGACAATCCTCGCCGAGACGGCAAAAAAAACTCTCGCATCTTGCTGGACGCGGGTATGCGGGTGTGCGTATAATGCACCGTCTCGCAAAAATGCGCTTTGTACCAGTGTTTGGAATTGAAGCTATTTTTGGCAACCAGCATAGGAGAATGACATGGAAACTTCAAAACGAAATCTGCACGTGGCTCTTGTATTGGGCATGACGCTTTTATTGGCGGGGGCGGAAGCTTATGCTGGCTTTGGCGACCTGGGGAAGATTAAGTCCGCAGCGGAGAAGAGCAAGAAACTTCTCGAAGAAAAGAACAAGAAGACCGACAAGGAAATTGACAAAGCCTCAGCGAAGGACTCCGCCAAAGATGCGCCAGCTGCCGCGGCACCTGCTGCGGTGGGCGGCAATATCGTTTTCTCTAAAACGCCGATAGACCCTAAAAAGCCTGCCAATCTTACCACGAACTTCAAGGCTGGGGATAAAATTTACTCTGTGGTCTATCTCAAGGAAACGATGAAAGAGATGGCTAAGGGTTCATCGAGCCTGGGCTTTGAAATCAAGTGTCATCTCGACGGGAAGTACAAATGTTCGTTTGGCGTCAAGGTCAAGGGCGAAGCTTTGGACAGCAAAATCCTCGTGCTGGATATCGCGCCGGACCCGCAAAAAATTACCGCTTACGACAACCCGAAAATTATCTACGCCAAGATTTTCGAACGCTACGGCAAGCGTGGCGGGCCTATGCAGCTGACCAAAATGCTATCCACGCTCCCAGCTGGGAAGCAGACCCTCAAGCTGATTTTCTACCGCTATGGCGACAAGGCTACCGGCGAGTTCACTATCGACGGCGACTTTAAATCCTACGAAAACCTGTACAAAGAGCTGGATGCGCTGAACACCAAGGGCATTGTAATGCCCAAGGGCAAGCGGACGGACAAGGAAATGGAAGCTGGCATGCTTGCCGCGATGAAGGCAACGGGCAACAAAGCCTGGGCGGGCAAGATCCTCCGCATCGTGATTATCGACAAGGACTGGTTCCTCCGCCGACATAAAATCTCCGGCGCGATTTTGGAGAGATACATCCGCGCCTGCGTAGCGGTGAAAGACTCCGATGGCCAATGTTGGATGTATAAACTTGTAACGTTCAACGAAGACTACATTGGCGACAAGTTCCAGAAGATGAAGTGTCAAGGCGCAGGCAGCCGAGTGAAAATCCCGGAAGCAAACGTCATGAAATAGCAGGCCATTTTGCAACTATGGCGATCGTCGCACGGGACTGCGGGGCGTCTTTGCGCTAAGCCAGATAATCGCTGGGGTGTTTGTTTGTGTATTTTTTGAAGACCGTTGCGAAATACTGGCTGGACGAAAACCCCAGGCGGA
>JAOZNE010000338.1:0-1862 GCA_029933955.1 Phycisphaerae bacterium | reverse complement strand
GATGTTATCGACACTTTCTGTTTTTTGTTTTAGTGGACACTTTCAGTCTGCGGCGAACGATTTTGGCTGGAAGCGAGTATTTCAGGGCATCGAGCAGTTTGCCGCACAGGCCTTTGGGGGCGGGGATTCGTTCGACAGTCACGCCGTCGGCATGGCACATTTCCACACTGCTCAGCGCAGCCAGGCAACCCAGGCCTTCTTCCACTGTCGCGTCAATTTTGTCCCAGGCTCGCTCCAATTCCCGCCGAAGCAAATACGCAAGCATCACCACAAACACATGCCCACGCGTCGATTTTTCCGTGCGAACGTAAATCGGCCTAAGCTCAAGATGCCCCGTTTTGCTCTCGCGAAACGCCCGCTCAACCTTCGACAAATCCTTATAGCAAGCGTGCGCATCTTCTGCCGAGATCACCGCTGCCGGCAAATTCGTGGTGATGACATAGCAGCCGTCAAATCGCGACAGTCCCATCAATATATCCGCATATGTTAATAATACAATCTCGCGTGATTTCGACTCGGCACTCAGCCAGCTGCAATTCAACCTCTCGATTTTTTGATTTATATCACGCAAGGCAACCTCAACTTTTGCCCCGGGGTGCTTCGAAAGATATTCGTTTTTTTTCCGAACCAATTTCCCTATCGAATCTTCTTTGCTCGAACGAGTTGCCGCAATATCCTCGGCACGGTACGGATTGCGGCGGAGAATATATCGCTGGGAATCTTTTTCCACTTCGCAAAGATTTTCATCAAACATCCCAAGCTGAATCACGCATTTTTTCTCAAGCGTTTCTATCTGCTTCCTCGTCAGCGCGGTGATGTAATTGAAGTCTGCCCCTACTAAATCAGCCTTTTGTGTACTTTTGATCATTCCTCTGTCGCCGACAAACGTTACCCGCTGGCAGCCAAAGCGAGTAGCGACTTTTTTGATCTGATTGCCAAAAGTCGTTACATCCGATGTGTTGCCGGAGAAAACCTGCACCGAAACAGGTTCGCCCTTTTTGTCGCAAAGCAGGCCGATGACTATTTGCATTTTGCCTTTTTTGCCGTCGCGATTATAGCCGTAAGCTCCCAACTCGTTGTGTGTTCCTTCAAGGTAGCTGCTGGTTACATCGTATAAAAATAAATCGACTTGTTTGTCAGCCTGATCTTTTTGGGAATTTTTGAAAAGACAATCTTCGATTTTCGCCTGATTGTCAGCCAGCCATGCCAGATTTTTGTAGAGATCGTTTTCGGAAAATCCTTTTCCCAAACCAATCGCCTCAGCCAGAGCGTGAACTTCGTGCAGCCGAACCGCCGACAACCGCGATCCCTGCTCGATAAGCCTCGCCACGATCTGCCAAAGCGCCAAGTCCGCCTGCCTGCCTCGCCCCAACGCCTTAACTATGCCAATTCGCCGGGCAATCTCGACTGCGGCAAAAACTGCACCAACAGATTTGCCGTGACAAAGCCCCGCATCAGCCAGGCCGTTCAAGACATCCGGCATTTTGTCAACATTTCGCAACGCGACCTGGAGTGCTGTAACGACATCGTCCTGACAGTGGGAAATGTTAGCCACCGTTCGTTTTTTGACCTTGCCGTTTTCGCGGTAGGACTCACGAAGTAAAACCCGTTTATATTTGCCTGATTTTGAGATATCGACATACATGATGACCACTATAATAGCAGTATTATCCGCTTTGTAAAGAGAAAAATATAAAAAAAAAGATATATTTTAATGACCACAGATAAAGGCCAAAAAAAACGGGCTAACTACGCCCGCAACAAAAGGTTATCGCCCATTACCCCTAAAATTTCGAAGGAACTTCCGTTAAAAATACATTCCGCCATAGTTCTTATCGGATTCGGGTTGTATATAATTTAAT
>JAOZNE010000095.1:0-7323 GCA_029933955.1 Phycisphaerae bacterium | reverse complement strand
CGGTGCTGAGCGGTGGACTGACTGGTGGCTTGGTGAATTGGTTGACTGCCCCCCCTGTGTCATTCCCGCGAAGCTTGTCCTCAACCCGATCGGGGAGCGGGAATCCAGTTTTTTTTCGTCATTGAGCCCGGGTGCCGCAGTTGCCGTAGTTGCGGTGTTTGCAACCACGTCATCCGGCCTATTCCCTATTTGCCTATTGCCTCTTCTTGTATTTCTTTTGCTATCGCGTCGAGTACGCCGTTGACAAATCTGGAGCTGTCTGCTGAGGAGAACTCGCGGGCCAGGCGGAGCGATTCAGATATGACGACTTTGAACGGCGTTTCGCCCAGGCGCAGTTCGTGGGTAGCGAGCCTGAGAATGTTTCTGTCCACCAAAGCCAGCCTGGGCAGTTCCCATCGGCGGGCATGACGGGCGAGCATCGTATCGCAAGCGGGCCTGTCGTCAAAGGCTTCCGCCAACATCCGTATCGCCCCGTCGACAACAATGGAAGCCTCGTCGCTGTCGCGGATAAACCGCTCGATCAGTTTCCACGCCCCAGGCCCCTGCGCATCCAAACAGCACAAGGCCTGTAAAACCAGTCGTCGTGCCCGATGTCGGCTATTCACTTTGCACCCTATTCCCGCCAGGCCAACAGGCCTGCTATTTCCCAGCTGGCAGTTGGCTCAGCAGGTTCACCATTTCCACCGCGGCGTTGGCAGCTTCAGCTCCCTTATTGCCGCCCTTGGCGCCGGAGCGGTCTATCGCCTGCTCGAGCGTGTCGCACGTCAGCACACCGAAGATGCAAGGTGTGCCGGTCTGCAAGCCAACCTGGGCAACGCCCTTGGTAACTTCCGAAGCTACATACTGATAATGATCCGTGCCGCCCCGGATAACCGCGCCGAGGCAAATCACAGCCGCGTAATTCTGTCCCTGGGCCAACCTGGCTGCGATGACGGGTATCTCGAAACTGCCCGGCGACCAGACCACATCGATATCAGCTTCGCTCGCGCCGTGGCGAGTGAGCGAGTCGATAGCTCCGCCGAGCAACTTGCCCGTTACGAATTCGTTAAACCGCCCGACGACGATGGCAAACCTGGCACCAACTGGCGCTACGAGTTGTCCTTGATATTCAGTCATTTCACGATACTCCCAAAAAACGAGCTCCATAATTCCAAGCCACTACCCGAGCAGTATAAAGGCAAACTGGTGCGTAGGCAATAGGAGGGCGAGAGATTCTGACTCCTGACTCCTACTTTTCAGTTCTGCTTCGGACATTGTCCAGGATGTTCATGTAGTTGATGTACGCGTCGTAGGGCGACTCGTATGGGTTGAAGTATTTATGCACGTCGCCGTCGGCGAAGTATTTGGTGCACATATAATAGAAGTGGTCAGACGTCTGGAGCTTTCGCCACTGGTGGATGAGGTCTGTGTCGCCGCTGTCCATCACAGCCTGGCTCAGGGCGTAGACGTCGTGCAGAGCGTTGGACTGCATACTGTTGCCAAGCCACGCTGAGAGGTCTCGCTCGGTGTCAGCCCAGGATATCATATGCGGCACGTCCACCTCGCCGACCGGCTCGTAGCAGTCGAGGACTTGCGAGACCGTCAGGAAATCGTTTTTGCACCCAGCCATGACCGCTCCGGGCAGCGACCGCATGAACTCGAAAATACCCGTGTCCTCCCACTGGTGCTCGCCGAAGGTTTCGTAGTCCATGAACAGATTGCAGACATAGCCATTGCCGTTTATCTGATCGACCCAGCCTGCGAATTTCTCCGTTGTCAAAGGCCATTCTTCCCAGGCCCGGTTCCCGAAACGAAACGCGATGTCGTCAGCCAAGCGATAATTTTTCAGCAACATCCGCAGCTTGTGGCAGTTCGGCGGGCGATAGATAAACGTCGGACTGCGATACCCCAGCACATGGTCTGCCCCCTCGGTGAGTATCGCGTCGAAACCCATGCCCTCGACCGCCTTGGCGACGTCGTTGTTGTACGTCAATTCCGTATTGCGGAACACCCTGGGCCGCTGGCCAAACAGCTCTTCCATCAGGTCGCAATGCATCTGCGTCTGGTGGATAAACTCCTCGCGGCTGTACAAAAACGACAGACTATGATAGTACGTCTCAGCGATGAACTCCACACAGCCCGTCCTGGCCAGGGCGACAAAACTCTCCAGCACCTCGGGCATCCACTGGCGGAACTGCTCGATAACCGTGCCGGTAACGGAATAGCTGATCCGGAATCGCCCCTCGTGCATCTTGATAAGGTCGAGCATCAGCTTGTTCGCCGGCAGGTAACACTTGTTGGCTACCTTGCGGAGTATCTGCTCGTTGTTCCGGTCGTCGAAATAAGACGGGGCGCTGTCGAAGACGCTGTATCTCCGCAATCGGTAAGGCTGATGTACCTGAAAATAAAAGACGACCGATGCCATGCCACCATTAAAAACAAATCCTGAAAATTAGCAAGAAAAAAAACAAAGAGAGCTTGATTGTTGATTGTGCGCGAGACCAAACCCTGGTCTTACCATTGGGCGTCGTGTGCGGACATGAAACTGGATTGTTATCCGAGGCAATTTCGGATTTTGGATTTCAGATTTCGAGTTGAGCTAGTTTCGCGAAACAATCCGAAATCCGCAATCTGAAATCGTGGACAAATAAATCCGTGTAATCCGTGGAATGCTTTTGCCTATTGCCTATTGCCTATTGCCTATTGCCTACTTGACTATTTGCCTATCACCGCATCGTAGACGTTTTTTATTTTCTTGGCGCTGTCTTGCCAAGAGAATTTTTGCAGTTCGAATTGACCTTGCTGGCGGAGGGTTTTTTGCAGCGGCTCGTGGCGGATGACAGCGAGAATCTTATTCGCCATCTCGTGGGTGTCCCAAAAGTCTACCTTTAAGACATGCGTGAGCACCTCCGAGACGCCGGACTGCTTGGAGATGATGACGGGCACGTTGTGGCTGAGTGCTTCCAGCGGCGCGATGCCGAACGGCTCGGAGACCGAGGGCATGACGTAGAGGTCTGCCATCTCGAAAACCCGCTGGACGTCCGGGCCTCGGAGAAAGCCCGTAAACGTTACGTATCGCCCCAGGCGAAGGTCCGCGACCATCTGAATGCACGAGCGGATCATGTCTCCGCTGCCGGCGACGACGAACCGGACAGCCTGAAATTTTTCGAGAACCTTCTTCGCCGCCTGCAGGAAATACTCAGGGCCTTTCTGCATCGTAACGCGGCCCAGGAACAGGACGATTTTCTCGTTCTGAGAGATTGGCTTCATTTGCATCACGTCGTTTGGCAGGTCAACAGCGTTGTAGACCACGTCGATTTTCCCGCCATCCACGCCGTAGCGGTGCATCACGAGGTTCCGTGTGAGATGACTTACGCAGACGACCCTGCTTGCTGCGTGCATGCCCGCCCGCTCGATATCGTAGACCTGCTGGTTGACGTCCAGGCCGCTGCGGTCGAACTCTGTGCTGTGAACCTGCACGACCAGAGGCTTGCCCGTAGCCCGGGCCACAGCCTGGCCCGCGGGGAAAGTCATCCAATCGTGCGCGTGTATAACGTCGAAATCCTCGCCCTTGGCCAGCTCCACAGCCAAGGCCGCATAGCGATGTATCTGCCCAACGAGGTCGCCGTCATAATGCACGCCAGCTCCACCCATGACAAACGAACCCTGCGGAAACGAAGCCGCACGCTCAGCAGGAGCAGGGCCAGCTGCGGGTGCTGGCTCGCCAGCGTCTACATATTCAGCCGACGTGCCAACTGGGGCCTGGGCGGGAGTGTCGCTGACCTGGCCTGGGTTGCATGTGATAGCTTGGCTGCTGGGGGCCTGGGCAGGCCTCTGGGCCAGGGTCTCGCTCCGGGCTTTGTCCAGTGCATCTCGCAGATGGCGGTCGTATCGTTCGGGCGAAGCATAGGCTTGCAGGCTGGCTGGGAGCTTGTGAACTTCCAGATGCGCAAACTCGCCGGGACTGGCGGAGTCCCCCTGCTCCCCCTGCTCCCCCTGCCGAGCCTGGCTGGCCTGACCGGCCATTGTCGCCTCGGGGATATTCGCTGGGGTTCGCAGCTGCACATGACGAGGGGCAGCCACTTCCTCCCCCACCGGCACCGCGGTAGGCAGCACGAAGCAGACCTCCACACCGATCTCGTCCAGGCCGCGCGTCAGCCCGTAGCAAGCTGTACCCAACCCGCCACTGATGAACGGCGGAAACTCCCAACCCAACATAAACACTCGCATGACGCAACCCCTTCCGGGCAATTCGAACGTATAAAAGAACCAAAAACCCAAACTCTATTCTACGCGACTATAATAGCATCAGGGAAGACGAAAGAAAATGAATTATTTGTTAAGGCAAGAGATTGGTGTCCGATATTGAATCGTGGCAGGGCAATTTCGGATTTCGGATTGTCAGGTGGCATGACTACCCGACGCAATCGCAATCGGTATCGAAATCGATACCGATACCGATAGCGATTCTTCTGCCTCTTGCAAATGGCGGACAAACGTATATGATGTATCGCGAGTTCAATGCTGCACAGGTGCCGTGCATGGGTGCCGTGGTTGCAAACACCGCAACCACGGCACCCACGCTTACGGAAAATTTTGCAGACTTTAATATCTGGTAGGAGTAACGAATATGTCAATGTTGGGTTTCTTTCGCAAAAGACAAAAATTGATTTTCATCATCATGGTCGTTTTGATGGTCAGTTTCCTTATCGGCTTTCAAGGGTTTTCGATGCTGTTCAGCAAGAAGCCCGGCAAGGAAACCATAGGCCAAACCCCCGACGAAAAATTCTCGCTCGATATGCTGCGGCAGGCACGGGGCGATCTGGAAATTCTGCGGCTACTCATGCCCGGTTTTGGCATGAGTTCCGCCCAGGGCCTGGCCTTCCAGGCGATGCACATGGCCAGCCGATCTCAAGAGCAAGTCTCCCTGGCTTACATGCTTCTCCAGGCTGAGGCAGGCCTGGCTGACAGAGGGATAACAGAGGGCGAGGTCGACGACGCGATTGCTCAGATGACGAACCGTGGGTTCGACTATGAAGGGCTGGCTGGGAACCTTCGGCAGAATCGCGGCATGCCCGAAAAAACTCTCCGCGGCATCCTGGCCCGCTGGCTTGGCGTTTTCAAAAATTACGAAGCGTCCAGCGTGATAGTCCCGCCAAGCCAGGCTGAGCTGCTGAACCTGTTTCGCGACCTGAACGAGAAGATGAACCTCAGCGTAGTCAAGCTGCCCGCCGAGTCGCTACTGGATAAGTTCGCCCAGGCCAAGCCGACCGACGCCCAGGCCCAGGCACAGTTCGACAAATACAAAAATCGCCTGCCAGGCCGATTCAGCGGGTTTGACTCGTTTGACTTTGGTTACCTCCAGCCGCCACGCGTGGCGATTGCGTATCTGTTCGTAAATCAGACCGCTGTGCAGCGAGCCACGAAGGTGCCGCTGGAAGATATCCAGGATTTTTACAATAATAATCAAGCCCAGTTCACCGAAGAGTCAGGCCAGGTCAAAACCTTCGCCGACGCCCGTAGCGAGATTATCGAGAAGCTCGCCCCCCAGGCCTCGGCTGTGAAGTTCCAGCAGATTCTCGAAGAAGTCCGCCAGGCCCTCTCGCAAGCTCGCACAGCTGAGGGAACAAAGACCGGCGGAAAAATATTCGACGAGATCGTCGCGAAATATACCATCCCCGCGACAGAACTGCTGCTGCGGAAAATCCCCGTCGTCGCCATCGAGCAACAGCCCCTGCAGGAAGCCATCGCCACGCTGGCAGAGCTGGTCAGCCCAAGGCTCACAGCTATCTGTTTTCCGTGGGGCAAGTTCGACAGCCTGACCATCGACCCGAAAATCAAGGTCTCGCTGATAGGCAGGAACCTGACGGTGGCAGAGGCCTTGGCGAAATTGGCAGGGCAAATCCCAGGCCTGCCCAAACTGCAATGGGCATGCTTCCCGGGCCTGGACGGCGTAGTATTCCCCGTCGCAGGGGTGCGTCTGTTCCCGCTAACCGCCCAGCAAAGCGATCTGCTTCCGCTGGAGCAACTTCGCAAAAACAAGCTCCTAGCCAGCGCAGCTTCGCGAGAACAACGAGCATGGCTGTTACAAATGGCAATGCAGGTCGACGCGATGAATCTCGACCAGACCCAAGGCAAGGGTAAGAGCAAACTCAAGCTCCGCCAACTAGGCCCCGTCGCGACAGTCTGGACGCAGGAGGGTCTGTCAGGCCAGGTGCTGTGGATGGTAACCGACGCCAAGCCCGCTCATAGCCCAGCGGAAATTTCGCCGGAGATACACAAACAAATTAGCCGAGACTGGCAGCTGGCCCAGGCGTTCGACGAGGCTGTCAAGCAGACCCAGGCGATAAAAACCGCGGAGCAAATGCAAGCCTTGGTAAAGGCACGCAAGCTCACGCCCGTGGAAACAGGCCTGGTCGCCAGGCGAATGCGTTCCAACTATGGCGGCGGAATGTTCCGCAACACCTCTCTGCCGATGCTGAAGTTCAGCGACGGCGTCGTCGACATGTATTTCCTGGGCAAGGCCTTCGACGCACTGGCTCCGAAGAACCCCAACAAACCCTACGAGAAAAACTCAGCCCAGGCGATGGTGCTGCCGTTGAAAAGTCAGCGGGGAATCTACCTCGCACGGCGGACGGATTTCCTGCCCGCGATGGAGCAGAAATTTGAGCAGGAAAAAAGTTCCCTTATCCTCCCGCTGCGGCAAAGTCAGTATATAATGACGCTTCGGGACTGGTTCACGCTGGGGAAAATCGTCGAGCGGACGGGCTTTGTGGAAGAACACGCGGGAATGTTTCTTGCGAAATAATACCGGAAGTAGTTGACAGACGAAAAAAATTAGATAAAGTATGAGACCCTCCTTTCGGAGGCGACGGCTTGGTAGCTCAGTTGGTAGAGCGCGGCCCTGAAAAGGCCGGCGTCGCTGGTTCAAGTCCAGTCCGAGCCATTCACATAACATGGGCGTCTCGCCCATGCTACGTAAAAAAAAGAACGACTCCACATTTGGAGCCGTCCTGGTGGGTTTATTGATCGGCCTGCAAATACCCAGGCCAGATTTTCGTCGTAACTTCCGCTCAGACTACATCCACGAATCGCCCGCGAAACGCGACGCTGCCGTCAGCCAGGGCGAAAAGCGTGTCATCTCGACCTCGGCCTACGTTTTTGCCAGGCTTGAAGGGCGTGCCGCACTGGCGAATAATAATCGTCCCAGCTGTAACAGCCTGGCCACCATACCGCTTCACACCGCGGTGCTGCGGATTGCTGTCGCGACCGTTACGCGTTGAACCTTGTCCCTTTTTATGTGCCATGAAAAATACTCCTGCTATCGTGTTAAAGTTATATTTC
>JAOZNE010000337.1:0-1878 GCA_029933955.1 Phycisphaerae bacterium | reverse complement strand
AGGTGTTGGCTAGCGACGAGGTCGTGTCCGCTTCGATAGCGATGGTGGTAGCGTAGTTTTCCAGCAGTATTTCGTGTCGGCTGTGCAGCTCGACCCCGGTGTAAACGCCGTACTTGCTCATCAGCTCAAGGGTAGCTGGCGAGGTGGCTAGGTCTATGCAATCGAGGGACGAGACCAGGTTCGGCAAGCCTCGCTTGGCAGCTTCTACCTTCCAGTCGTCGGAGTAATTGTCGCCGTCGAAGAGGATCGGCTTGAAGTCCCGGGCTAGTTCGCTAAGCAGGTTTTGCACAGCTAGGTTAAAGTCTCCCTCAGCTGATTCGAGCTTGGTGCAGATGTAGTCCAAACTCTCGCTGACCATAGCGTTGAGTACCGTGTTTGGCCCAGCTACGGACTGGTTCGACCCGACCGCCCGGAACTCGAACTTGCTGCCAGTAAAGGCGAACGGGCTGGTGCGGTTGCGGTCGCCGGCGTCGCGTGGCAGCTTGGGCAGCATCGAAATGCCGACCTCGATATGCTCAGCCATCGTGCTGCTGGAAGCTACGCCCGATTCGATTTGCTCGAAGACGTCCGTCAGTTGCGAGCCCAGGAAGACGCTGATAATAGCGGGTGGCGCTTCGTTGGCTCCGAGCCTGTGGTCGTTGCCGGCACTGGCTGCCGACAGTCGCAACAGCCCGGCGTGCTTGTGCAAGGCCCGGCAGACCGCGGCACAGAAGACCAAAAATTGCGCGTTGGCATGTGGCGTGTCGCCGGGGTCCAGCAGGTTCTCGCCGCTATCGGTCGTCAGCGACCAGTTGTTGTGCTTGCCCGAGCCATTGACGCCAGCAAAGGGCTTTTCGTGCAGCAGACACGCAAACCCGTGCCGCGGCGCGAGCTTGCGGAGCGTCTCCATCACCATCATCTGGTGATCGGTCGCTATATTCGCGGTCTCAAACGTCGGAGCCAATTCGTATTGGCCCGGCGCGACCTCGTTGTGTCGCGTCTTTATCGGCACGCCCAGCCGGAGCAACTCCCACTCGACCTCGGCCATGTAACTCAGAACGCGTTCGTGTATCGCGCCGAAATAATTGTCGTCAAGCTCTTGGCCTTTGGGTGGCTTGGCGCCGAAAAGCGTCCGCCCGGTATTGATAAGGTCAGGCCTGGCCAGGTAGAAATGGCGGTCGATAAGAAAGTATTCCTGCTCTGCCCCGACGGTGGTAAAGACCCGTTTGACGGTAGTGTTATCGAACAACCTCAGCAGCCTAACCGCCTGGTCGCTGATAGCTTGCATCGACCGCAGCAGCGGAGTTTTCTTGTCCAGCGCCTCGCCGGTCCAGCTAAGGAACATGGTCGGAATGACCAGCGTCGCGCCGTTGGGGTTGTCTAAAATGAAAGCTGGGCTGGAAGGGTCCCACGCGGTATAGCCTCGTGCTTCGAAGGTTGCCCGCAGGCCTCCGGATGGAAAGCTGCTGGCGTCGGGTTCGCCTCGGACGAGGTCCTTGCCGCTGAACTGCGTCAGCACCTCGCCGTCGCCGGTGGGTGTGATAAAGCTGTCGTGCTTCTCCGCGGTGCTGCCGGTCATAGGCTGAAACCAGTGCGTAAAGTGCGTCGCGCCGTGTTCGACAGCCCAGTCGCGCATGCCCAGGGCGACAGCGTCTGCGATGCTAGGCTCCAGCTCGACCCCAGCCTTGATGGTCTGCTGCAGACCCTGGTACACGCTCTTGGGCAGCCTTTGTCGCTGAACAGCCTCGCTGAACACGTGTTCGCAGTAGAGATCCCGGACGTCCTTGTCGAGAAAGTTCACGGTTCCGCCAATGGCTTGGGTTTCGGCGATGGCACCGATAGCTGATTTTCTTGCGTTTGCTCGCATCATTTTGTCGCTCCGATTGTTCCACGTTTCGC
>JAOZNE010000094.1:1631-7427 GCA_029933955.1 Phycisphaerae bacterium | reverse complement strand
TCTTTTGAGGTTATAATCCCCAGCCGATTTCCGATTCGCGGTTTTTGCCGCGGGAGACTATATAATGAACGACCTTGCGGCAATATCAAAACCTGTCCATCCGTTGCGGCGGATATCGCTGTACCTGCCCGCTCTGCTCGGCCCACTTGCCATGTGCGCCGCTATCATCTACTGCAGGACACTCGGTTCAGGCCCACGGGCAAGCCTCGAAATGCAGAACCTGGCAGTCTTGCTCGAAAAAATAGGTCCGGTCATCCTCGCCCTGGCCGTGGCGGTGTATTGGGGCAAGGCTATCTTCACCCGCAACCTCAGCTATGTCGTCATCGGCACCCTGGTCGGAATGCTCCTGCTCCGCGAGCTGCACTGGCGACCTGAGAGCGACGCGGACATCAGCATCAAGGACGCTATCTTTCCGCTGCTGGGCATCTGCTTCGTGTGGATGCTGCTTTGGCGGGATATCATCGACAAGCCAAGCGAAAATTGGCGACACACGATATTTTTCGTCGGCGCCCTGGCCTGCTACGCCCTTAGTCAAATGGTCGAGAAAAGGCTGTTCAGGTTCATCCCCGAGGAGCAACACATTCACTCGCAGTTGGAAGAGAGTATTGAGTGTGCGGGTCATTGTCTGCTGCTGCTCGCAGCGGTGCTTGGCAGCTGGCGACGCCGGCGGATTGTCGTGGAGGATCGCGGATGAAGCCCGTCGCGCACATCATCGACGCCCGCACCCCAGCTGATATGATATGGCAGATGCAGGCGCTGCGAGAGGCCAACGAGCCTGTATTCTCGCTAGGTCTGCTGCCCAAAAGTGCGACCTGCGAGGTAACGCCATTGCGACGTACCCTGGGCCCGGCGGTGTTCAGCGCCCGGCAGTTGGCCGGAGCCTTGCCCATCGGCGCGACGCTTCATGTCTGGTCTGTCGAGCTGTTGAAATTGGCCCTGGCCGCTGCCCGGCAGGTTGGCGGCCAGGTCGTGTTGTCCATCCCGCACCTGCCGGATAGCCGCCGCGCCATCGAGGACATACCCTGGCTGATAGGCCAACATGGCCTCACGCTGACCGTGCCGAGCCGTCGAAGTCGAGATCTGTTGCTTGGCCTGGGAGCTGACCCGCAAAGGCTGGCGACCCTGCCCCCCGCAGCCGATGCGTCGCTGTTCCAGCCCCCCGCCCCGGCCCGGCGAGCGGAAGTCCGTCAGGCCCTGGGCATACCAGCCGATGTGCCCGTGATGGTCGTTCCGGGCGAGATGGTTCGCTGCGGAGGCCACAAGCTGGCGAGCTGGTCGCACGCGATTCTCCGCAACATGCACAAGCCCGTGCAGCTACTCATGCCAGGCTGCGGCCCGCAGGAAAACACTGTAAAATTCTTCGCCAACACCACAGGCTTCGTAAGCGAGGTCTATTTCACTGGCGACGATTTTTCCCGGCGCGATATCTTCGCCGCAGCTGACGGAGCGATGTGGCTTGCTACGCGAGACCGCGGCGTAACGGCGATAGTCCAGGCCATGGCGGCGGCCCTGCCCGTGCTTGCCTCAGCTACGCCGGACGTCTGCGAGATATGCGAAGCTGACCGCACCGCACTGCTTATAAAGGTAGGCGACCCGCGAACAGCCTCCGCCATCCTGCTGCAATTGTTGGACGACCAGGCCCATGCCAGGCAACTAGGCCAGGCCGGCCTGGCCCGGGCGAGGGAAAAATTCGAGCCTGTCAAAATCAGAAAAATACTCCGCGAAATATACGACCAGGCCAAACCGCTATGACCAACCCCGCCGACAACTCGACCCCCGCAACCCGGCCCGCCGATGGCCTGGGCAAGATAACCTTCGCCGATGACCAGGCCCGGGAACTGCTGCAAAATAGCATCGCCGAGCTGAACGACCCCCAGCCGGGCCGGTGGCAGCTGGTCAAGGAAAACTCCTCCCGCACGGTTTACCGGGGGACGATCGGGCGGGTGGATATTTTCCTGAAACATTTTCACAACCCGTCATGGAGCCACAGGCTGGGCAGGAGGCTCGGCTTTTCCGACGCGATGCGCGAGATGCGGTTCAGCAAATACCTGCGAGCGCATCATGTTCGGACGGTTTCAGCCCTGGCGTGTCGGTGCGATGGGGGTGGCGAATGGCTGGCTACGCGGGCGGTGGCTCCGTCCGAGTCTTTGGACAAATGGCACGAGGAGCAGCTAGGCTTGGGGCTTGCGGGCCAGCAGCGGATACGACAATGCACCCTCGCCCTGGCTAGGCTCATCGGCAGAATGCACAAGGTCGGCGTGGTTCACCAGGATTTGCATTGCGGCAATATCCTGCTGCGAACCGACACGAAAAAACCGACGCTTGTGCTGATGGACCTGCACCGGACGGGCAGGCGGCGCAGACTCTCCCGCCGGGTAAGGGCAGCGAACCTGGCCCAGCTGTTCCATGACCGAATGCACCTCACGACGCGCACCGACCGGCTGCGATTCCTCGAGCGGTACCTCGCCGAGTCTGGCTCGGGGGGTACCACACGTGGCTGGATGTTGCTGATAGATATTTTCGCCTGCCGACACACCCGCAAACAATACCGCCAGCGCGACCGGCGAATCTTCAGCCGCAGCAGATACTTTTCGCCCGTCAAACTTCCCCACCGCTGGCGGGGACACGTCGTGCTTGCATCCAAGCGACACCTCGGAGGCTCGCGCGCGGCGGAAATAACTTTCACCCGGGCCGACTGGCTCGCAGCGCTGTCGTCGCCCGAATCGCTCTTCGACGACGACGTGCCTCGCCGGGCTGTCTTTAAGGATAGTCCGTCGTCCACCGTCGTCCGTCGCAGGCTGAAAATAGGCCAACATGAAGTCGATGTGTTCGTCAAGCGCCCTCGCTGTAAAAAGTTTTGGAAAGTTTTCATCGACATATTCAGGCCATCCAGACCTGTGCGTGCGTTCGAACTTGGACACGAACTGCTCACGCGACACATCGCAACCGCCTTGCCGCTGGCTGCGATCCAACGGCGGGTCGGGCCTTTCCTGCGGGACAGCATCCTGATAACCGAAGCGGTCGACAGCCCGCACCTGCGCGAGTTCATGGACACCTGGCTGTCCGTGCCGCCGAGGGGCGACACGCCGCTGAGCGAGCCTCAACAACGAAAACTCGCCCAGGAGGTACTCTGGCAGCTGGGCAGAATGTTGCAGGAATTGCACGACGACAACTTCGCCCATCGCGACCTCAAGGCTACCAACATCCGTATCCGTTGGTCGCTCGGGGCCAGGCCCGAGGTCGTGCTGGTAGACCTCGATGGCCTGAGCAAAGTCCGCATGATGACAGCCCAACGGCGGTTCAAAGGCCTGATGAGGCTTAACGTTTCGCTGCTGCAATGTCCGCTCGTGAACCACGCGGGTCGGCTGCGGATGCTTATGGGATATCTCCGCAGGCCCGGCAGCGGGCGAATCCATTTCAAACCATACTGGCGGATGCTCGAGACCTGGTCTGCCAGGAAACTCGTCAAGCAAATACGCTCGCGACGCCGGCGACAGAAAGCCAATCGGAGACCAAAGTGACCGACGCTGTTATATCTCAGCCAGCCCGTCCACGCAGGGCGTTGATAATCAAACCCAGCTCGCTGGGCGACGTGGTTACCGCCTTGCCCGTGCTGCGAGCGCTTCGGCGGACGCACCCGGATGTGCATATAGCCTGGCTGGTCTCCACCACCTGCGCCGACATCCTTCGCGACGAGCCAGGTATTGACGAGCTGATATATTTCGAGCGGAAAAAACTAGGCCGGGCCTGGTACTCGCCAACTGCGATGATCAGCTTGTTGTCTTTTCGACGCAAATTAAAAGCAGGCCAATTCGACTGGGTGATAGACCTGCAAGGCCTGGCTCGGAGTGGCATTTTCACGCGGTGGACAGGCGCAGCTGTGCGAGCGGGCTTTGCTGACGCCCGCGAGGGGGCGGGAGCTTTTTACAATTATCGTATCGCCGTCGAAGCGAAGCACACGGTCGACAGGAGCATAGGCCTGGCCCGGGCGCTAGGTCTGGACGCCAAGCCTGGGGACATGTCGCTGAGCGTTGGCCCGCAAGCTGGGGCGATGGCTGAGCGGTTTTGTCGCGAGCATAGTTTGACCCGGGGTGGGTATCTTGTTTGCGTGCCGCCGACGCGATGGGCGACCAAGCTGTACCCCGTGCGACATTGGCGGAAAGTCTTGGCAAGCTTGGCTGAGCGAGTGCCCGTGGTGCTGCTTGGCTCGCCGAACAGGGCGGAGATATCGCTTTGTCAGGAGGTCGCCCGCCATATGGGGCCCGGCGTGATAAACGCAGCCGGCCAAACAGGCCTGGCTGAGATGACAGCTGTTATACAGACATCCTGCGGCGTGGTCTGTTGCGACTCGGCGGCGAAGTTCATAGCCCCAGCGGTGGGGGTCCCCGCGATAACCCTGATAGGCCCGACCCGCACCGAACGCACAGGCCCGTATCTCAAAGGCCGAGCAGTAGTAGCCAATGTGCCCTGCCAGGGATGCCTGAAAAAACAATGCACCCACACTACATGCATGCAGTCAATCAGCCCAAACGAAGTGATAGACGCAACAATGGAAATGTTGGATACTAGGCAAATAGGCAAATAGGTAATAGGCAAAAGCAGTCCACTGATTTCACGGATTAAAAAAAGATTTCACGGATTTTTTTCACAGCCATCCCATAACACGATGGCTTGACAGCTCCGTAGGAGCGACATCTTTGTAGTAAGAGACGGTATGGGTTTTTAGCTCCTACGGAGCTGAAAAAAATGCGGATTGACATTCTGAAGACCCAGCCGCGACCATGTATGTTTATTGGTTAAAATGCGACTAACCGAATTTCTGCCGTCTATGGGATAGCTGTGGATTTTTTTATAAAAAACAACCGGTGTAATCCTCTTAAAAATCCGTGAAATCGGTGGACTTTTATAGGCGAGAGGCAGATAGTGTACCGGTGAAGGTAAAATCATGCCGATAGTACGGACAGCAAAATTTGTCGCGCGTAAGGCTGAGCGGTTTTTCGTTTACCGTGTGCTCAGCCTGGACGACACGCCGCACAGGATCGCCCTGGGCGTCGCTATCGGTATCTTCGTAACCTGGACGCCGACGATTGGGCTGCAGATGATTCTTACCATCGCCCTCTCCGCTCTGCTTGGTGCGAACAAATTCGTAGGCTTGCCGTTCGTTTGGCTTTCCAATCCGCTGACGATTATCCCGATCTACGGCCCGAATTATCTACTGGGCTGTTGGCTGACCGGCGTGCAGTTCAAAGGGCTTGACGACCTGTCCCGAGCTATCACCTTCGACGGCGGATGGGTCGACAGGATAGACGCCTGGTTCGCCGCGACATATCATATCTTCTGGGAACTCTGGGCGGGAAGTTTAATCGTAGGCTTGGTGTTGGGCATCCTGACATACTTCGCCGTCTTCCGGGCGGTGGTGTTGTTCCGCCGAAAACTCCACCACGAAAAAACCCCGAAAGAAGAACGCCCGCTCGAAAAAGGACCAGTCAACCAGTCAACCAATTAACCAACCCCCATTTTCTCCCACGCTTCTTTGCAGAAGCGGTCGGTCATGCCCGCGATGTAGTCGCACACTACGCGATGCAGGTTTTCCCCTGATCCTGGCTCATCCACACGGCTACGGTACCGCCCCGGCAGCAGTTGGTCGTCGGTCAGGAAGGCTTGGAACAGCTCTCGCAAAATTAGCCTGGCCTGCTCTTCGTGTCGGAGATTTTCCTCGTGTCGATAGACCCGCTCCAGCAGAAAATCTTGCAGCTGTTCCAGCTCCCGGGCCAACTCGTCGGAGAATCGCACGCA
>JAOZNE010000094.1:0-1531 GCA_029933955.1 Phycisphaerae bacterium | reverse complement strand
ATATTCGCCCGCGTTCTGGCCAGCAGATCGTCGGTGAGTATTGCCGGTAGGCTCTGCACGGCCTGGATGCGAATGTGAATATCCCGCGCGCCTGGATACGTAGACTCGGCCCGGCGCGTCGCCCGCTGCCAAAGCGCAAGGCCGGCCAGGTCGTCGGTCGAAATCCACTCGCTCATCAACGCGTCTTCGAGGTCCGCAGCGGTGTAAGCTATCTCGTCAGCCAGCTCGACTACCTGCCCCTCCATCGGCGGAGGTTTTTTAGTATTATTAGCGGGGAACTCGTCGCAGATGGGCGTATCGTATTTCGTCTCGTGTTTGGCAAGACACTCTCGCACGGCGTCGGTGAGGTTCAGCCCGCGAAATTGCGGATACGGATGTTCGAGATAGTCCACAATCCGCAGCGATTGGCGGTTGTGTTCGAAGTGCCCCTGGCTGGACATCAGCTCGTCGAGTACCCGCTCGCCGACGTGTCCAAACGGCGGATGGCCCAGGTCGTGTCCCAGCGCGACCGCTTCGACGAGGTCTTCGCACAGGTCCAAGGCCCGGGCGATGTCTCTGGCGACCTGGGCGACCTCGAGCGTGTGAGTCAGCCTGGTGCGGAACAGGTCGTGCTCGTGCGGCGCGAAGACCTGTGTTTTGTAATCCAGCCTGCGAAACGCGGTGCATCGCAAAATCCGATTGCGGTCGCGCTGAAATTCGCTCAGCCCGTCGTCGCTGGTCGGCTCGGGGAACTTTCGACAGGCCGAGGCAGGGGACGTCGCATATTTGGCCAATAATCTCCCGGCCATGTTTCAGTTCTCCGCAAGCGTGTACCGCTCGGCCAGGCCTAGTTCCTTCGCTGCGGTTACGATTCGGTCGTATGTTTTGGCCAGGTGTTCCGGGATGACCCGCACCTCGCCGAAGACAGGCATGAAGTTCGTATCGCCGGGCCAACGCGGCACGATGTGGGCGTGGAGATGCCCCGGCAGCCCAGCTCCGCTACAGCGACCAAGGTTGATGCCGATGTTGAATCCCTCGGCCCGGAGGCTTTGGGATATCGCAGCCTGAAGGTCTCGTAGAGATTCCATTATTTCCGTTAGCGTTTGGCTCCCCAGGTCGCCCAGCTCGCTGGTGTGTTCGTAGGGAGCTACCATGCAATGGCCGCCGGTGTACGGAAAGCGGTTGATGACGGCGAAGGTTTTTTGGCCTCGCCAGAGCACGAGATTTTCGCGGTCGTTTTCAGGCTCGTCCTGATAGTTGCAAAGGAAACAGCCGTCCCGAGGGCCGGAAAGCGAGCTGATATATTCCATCCGCCAAGGCGCCCAGATGTTGGTCTTGCGTTCGGTACTTTTGGAAGATTTGTCCATGGGGCAGACTATATCATCCCGGCGAGTCAATCACAATGTAATAGACGAATGGAATGACGAATGACGAAGCCCGAATTAGGAATCAATGACGAATTTCGAATGACGAGAAAATGCTCAATGAATGTCCAATGCCCAAATACCCCCAGCACTTATTTGCAGGAGTATAGGATATCGTGAGTCTCTTT
>JAOZNE010000093.1:0-7470 GCA_029933955.1 Phycisphaerae bacterium | reverse complement strand
CAAGCTTCGCGGGAATGACAAAAGAAAAGCAAAAAAACAGACACAAAAAAACCGCCAGACGATGAAATTAAAATCGGTATCAGTATCGGTATCGATTGCGATATCTGTTACAATATCGATTTCGATAGCGATATTAACTTGGTGGCCACGTTGGACGTCCGCCACATTGGAACGCTCCATATAACATGTTGATTCAACTCGTCTGTTGCCGTAAGCTTTTCGGGTCGGTAATGAAAGGTGGTAAAAAATGTTGTTTCACAGGGCAAGTTCCACAGGGGTCGTTCGTGTTTTTGTTATGGTTTTCATAGCGTCAGCTGGGATGCTTTTTACTTCGTGTGAAAAAGAGCAAGCTCCGCCGGAAGTCGTCCGTCCGGTGAAACTAATGACGCTGGACTCGCCTGGTATTTTCAAGGCGCTCTCATTTCCCGCTCGCATCAAGGCGTTTCAAGAGGCGAATCTGTCGTTTCTTCAGCCAGGCCGAATCGACAAAATCCTCGTCAAGCGAGGCCAACCCGTCAAGCCAAACCAACCCCTGGCCAAGCTCGACCCGAAGGATTATCAGAACAGATACAATGCATCCATGGCCAGGGTTCGCGAACGCAGCTTGAACCTCACGCGAATGCGAGAAGCCTTCGACAAACAAGTCGCCACCGAAGTGGAAGTGGAGCAGGCCCGGCGAGACTACGAAGTCGCCAAGGCTGACGCTGCTATCACCCGCAAGGCCCTGAACGATACGATATTGCGGGCACCCTTCGCCGGCGAGATTGGTTGGCAGTTCAAGGAAACGTATCAGGACGTCGCAGCGAAGGAAAAAATATTTAGGCTACAGGACGTTACGAAACTCAAAGTCATTGTCGATGTTCCCGAGAGCGTCCTGTTTCTCGTCCGCGGCAATGGCACCAAAGCGGAGCAAGACGCCAAGACAAGCACCTTCGCCACCTTCGACGACCTGCCGGGGAAGCGGTTCGCTGTAACATATTTCGAAGCTGAGCAGACCGCAGACCCGACGACGAAAACATACGCCGTAACATTCACAATGCCCGCTCCCAAGCCAGGCCTGATTCTGCCAGGCATGTCCGCTACGCTGCAAGGCAAAATTCCGCTGGACATCAAGGATGACAGCAAAGCCTTTTACCTGCCGGTAAACGCTGTCTTCTCCGGCCCTGGCAGCGAGCGATTCGTCTGGGTTCAAGACCCCAAAACCGCTCGGGTCACCCGGCGAGAAGTAACGGTAGGCTCGATGGCGGACGGAAATATTCAGGTTCTCACAGGCCTGGCGGTCGGCGATATCGTCGCGACATCCGGCGTGTATCATCTCCGCGACGGTATGAAAGTCAGGCCCCTGGTGTTCCAAGCCAGGAGGGCAACGGAGTGAATATCGCAGAGTTTTCCATTACGAAAAAGGTCATTGTCTGGGTGATGACGGTGCTGGCTTTGGGCGGCGGAATTATAGCTTACCAAACGCTAGGCCGACTTGAAGACCCGGAGTTTACCATCAAGGACGCGCAGATTATCACGCCCTACCCAGGCGCCACAGCTGCGGAGGTAGCGGAGGAAGTTACTAACGAAATAGAGAAAGCCGTCCAACAGCTAGGCCAACTCAAGAGGGTTACCTCCAAGAGCGAGCGAGGCTTCTCGACCGTTACCGCGACGATCAAGGACAAATACGACAAGCATTCCCTGCCGCAGGTGTGGGACGAACTTCGCCGTAAGGTAAGCGACGCCCAGCAAGACCTGCCCCCCGGAGCTGGGCCTTCGATGGTGGTGGACGACTATGGGGACGTGTTCGGCGTGTTCTTCGCCATCACCGGCGAGGGATATTCCTACGAGGAAATACGCCGCTACGTCGACATGCTCCGGCGGGAACTGCTGCTCTGCAAAGACGTCAAAAAGGTCGACCTCTACGGACTCCTCCCCGAAGCTATCTATGTCGAAATATCCAGGCCAAAACTCAACAACCTCGGCATATCGCCCGAAACAATCTTCAACCTGCTTGCCCAGAAAAATCTCGTATCCGATGGCGGCAGGGTCAAGGTCGGCACCGAATATATCCCGATCGAAGTGTCAGGCCAATACGACTCGGTCAAGGAAATCGGCGAGCTGATAATACCGGGCCTGGCCTCAGGCAGAGTTCTCATGCTGAAGGACATCGCCACCGTCCGCCGAGGCTACAGGGAACCGGCCAGCAACAAGCTCTTCTTCGACGGAGCTCCCGCCATAGGCCTGTCTATTTCCACCGTGCAGGGTGGCAATGTCGTCGAGATGGGCCGGGCTGTGGAGAAGCGACTAGCTGAGCTAGAACCGCAAAGGCCCGTCGGCATGGAGCTGGGCGTCATTGCCTATCAGTCGACCGCTGTAACTAAATCCATCAACGCATTCGTGGTCAACCTCGTCGAAGCTGTCGCTATCGTCATCGTCGTGCTGCTTATTTTCATGGGCGTGAGGTCGGGCATGATCATCGGCGCGGTGCTGCTGATAACGATAGCAGCTACGTTCGTGGTTATGAAAATCTACGACATTACGCTCGAGCGAATTTCCCTCGGTGCGCTTATCATCGCCTTGGGCATGTTGGTGGACAACGCCATCGTCATCACCGACGGCATGCTGATAAAAATCCACGCGGGCGTCGACAAACTCAAAGCAGCCCGGGACGTCGTCAGCCAAACCATGATGCCGCTGCTGGGCGCGACGGTTATAGCCGTGCTCGCGTTCGGCGCGATAGGCCTATCGCAAGATTCCACCGGCGAGTATTGTCGCTCGCTGTTCCAGGTGTTGCTTATCTCGCTGATGGCCAGCTGGGTAACAGCTGTAACCGTTACGCCGCTGATGTGCTACACTTTCATCAAAGCCAAGGTTGGCGACGGCGAAAACGCTGCCCCGCCCCAGCCTCACCAGGGCAAGTTTTATCGCGGTTACCGAGCCTGCCTGGCTGGGTGCATCCGCGTGCGATGGATCACCGTGGGCGTCGTAGCCGGCATACTTGTCTTGGCGTTTGTGGGGTTTGGCCAAATCGAAACCAGTTTCTTTCCCGCTTCGACCAGGCCTCAGTTTATGGTCGACATTTGGCTGCCAAAGGGCACGCATATCGACGATACGACGAAAGTAGCGGAGGAAATCGCAAGCTATGTCCAGTCGCTGGACGACGTAACGCACGTCGCAGCCACGGTCGGCAAGGGCGCGCCGAGATTCCTGCTGACATACACGCCGGAAAAAACCGACAGCAGCTACGCCCAGTTGCTCGTTGCAGTAAATGACTATCACGTCATCGAGCCGATGAAGGAAAAGCTCCAAAAATATCTGGACGAGAAATATACTTCCGCGACCTGCCTGGTCAAGACGTTTCTGCTAGGCCCCGGCGATGGCGGGAAAATTCAGGCTCGCCTGCGCGGGCCCGGCAGCGAACACCTCCGCCGAATGAGCGAGCTGTGCGAAACCATTCTGCATGACGACGGCAGGGCTGTCAGCATCCGCAACGACTGGCGGAACAAGACGAAGGTTATCCTCGCCGAGCTGCGTCAGACCCAGGCACACAAAGCTGGCGTTACTCGTCCGCAAGTTGCCCAGATTCTCCAGGCTTCGTTCGAGGGGGCGCAGGTCGGCACATATCGCGAGCGAAACCGCATCCTGCCGATTATCGCACGGGCGCCTCAGAGGGAACGGGCTGAGGTGGAAAGCATGAACGACCTGCAAATATGGAGCCCCCTGGCCAGCAAGATGATCCCGCTGATGCAGGTGGTCTCCGAAAAATTCCCGACGGTTTGGGAAAACTCGATAATCCAGCGACGCAACCGCGTGCCAACCATAACCGTCCACGCCGACCCGAAAGTTGGCAACGCCAGCGTCCTGTTCAACAGGGTGGCTCCGAAGATTCTCCAAGCCTTTGCGGACTACAAAAAGGCCAACGGTCTCGGGGGAGAATACTCGCTCGAATGGGGCGGCGAGCACGAATCTTCCAGCGACGCCCAGGCTGCACTGGCGGGGAGCATTCCGATGTTTATTCTGCTGATGGTGCTTATCGTGATTTTCCTGTTCAACGCGCTCCGCCAGCCTTTGATAATTTGGCTTTGCGTGCCGTTGGGTATCATCGGGGTAACGGTCGGGCTGCTGGTCATGGGTCAGCCTTTCGGCTTTATGGCTCTGCTGGGTATGCTCAGCCTGATGGGCATGCTGATCAAAAACGCCATCGTCCTTATCGACCAGACCGACCTGGAAATCCGCCAGGGCAAGGATAGCTATGACGCCATAATAGACTCCGCCGTTAGCAGGGTGAGGCCTGTGATGATGGCTGCAGCTACGACCGTGCTTGGCATGACGCCGCTGGTTTTCGACGCATTCTACATTTCCATGGCCGTAACGATAATGTTCGGCCTGACCTTTGCCGCCGTGCTAACGCTGCTCGTCGTGCCAGTTTTCTACGCAATCATATTCCGAATCCCCAGCCCGAAGAAACAAGCGTAACCGTTCACAGTCATTGACGAAAAAGTGCTGCAAAATACACACAAACTGATTGCACCATGAAGCACTTGAAGGAACTGAAGATTTTTCAGTTTTTTTAGATAACAGGCTCAAAAGAAAAAAAAAGAACTTCATGCTCTTCATGTACTTCATGGTGAATTTTCGTGTAGCCGCGAACGGTTACAAATCCGAAATAGCTACCGCCGTTAGGTTTGGTGTTCGCTGCCTCTGTCGCGTCGCGGGGTTGGGGGGCGCATTTCGATCATTTGGCGGAGGTAGCGATTCTCCCGCCGGGTGGCTTCGAGGTCGAACATCAGATACTTTATCTGTATCCGTAGATGGTCGATCACATCGTCCGTGCCCAGGTTCCGCTCCGGCACATACAGGCCCTCGTCTGCGGATGACTTTTGATTGGCCTCAGCTGACTCGTTGAGCTTTTCGAGCAACTCGATTAACTTTTCTTTCACGATTGCCTCATTCATGGCAGTACCCTCATTTTCCTGTACAACTCTCTCCTGATTCAGTATACCACGCTTTTGGAAATCGTGTTTCCCTTTTTCGGAATTTTTGATTTTTTTTGACAACAGCCCAAAATTTCGCATATGTTTCCACACTTATTAGACGATCCGACAGCATAAAAGGTTTGTTGTTTTTCAAATTTAATTGTGGATTAGGGAAAACAGCAGAACACGAATGACACGATTTTTTTAACTCAGAATACATTCGTGCAATTCGTTTTTATTCGTGTCATTCGTGCTCCGCTGTTTTTTCCAGCTGCTATGAGGCAGAAATTATGAATAAGTCCTTTTTCACAGGCCAATTGATATTGGCGTCGTCCAGCCCGCGTCGGCGAGAGTTGCTCAGCCAGGCTGGGTACAGCTTCACCGTTGTGCCGCCCCGGGCCCAGGAGCCTAGTGGCCTGGATATTTCCTCGCCCGTCGAGTACGCCGAGTATCTCGCGCATTTCAAAGCTGCTGACGTAGCCAGGTTGCATCGGCAGGATATCGTTCTCGGAGCTGATACTATCGTAGCTTGCAACGGCAGGATACTAGGCAAGGCCCGCGACGCCGAGGATGCCCGGGCGATGCTGAGCGAACTCTCCGCTGTGCGACACGTGGTTATCACAGCTATCGCTTTGCTCGGGCCAGGCCAGGCCCGCACGGTTCGCTCTGCGGAAACCCACGTTACGATGAAGCCAATGTCAGCATCGGAAATAGACGCCTACGTCCGCTCCGGCGAATGGCAAGACAAGGCCGGAGCGTACGCTATACAAGAAACCGCTGACCGATTCGTGGTGAAACTCGAAGGCAGCAAATCCAACGTCGTAGGCTTGCCAGTGGAACTACTGGAGCAAATGCTAAAAAACCACGGCACTGGATAAATGACGAATCAACTAGATACCCCTAATGACGAATAACGAATGACGAAAAAAACAGCCAATGACCAAATACCCAACGCCCATTGAAAAACCAATGACATGTGGAGGGTATTGGGTATTGGTTCTTCGTTGAGTTTTGGTCATTCAGTGGTCATTGGGTATTTGGTCATTGGGTATTTTTTCGTTTCGTCATTGATTCGTCATTCGGGCTTCAAAATTAGTCATTTGCTGTTTTCCCCTATTTGCCTAATCCCAAATTAAACTTTTTTGTTTACCCGCCGGGGTGTTTTTGGGAAACTGTCCTCAGTCTTTGCGACGACTTTTTTGGAGAGCAGACATGGATACACGAATGAGTGGTACATTTTGGCCAGGTTGTGTTGTGCTGTCGATTTTCCTGGCTTCGACGTTGGCCCTGGCGGACCAGGCGACCCGGGCTGGGAAGCTTTGGCAACAGATGCGGGCTGCGGACGTGAACTCCGCCCAGTTCGCCCAGGCCAGGGGAGAGCTGAAAAGCCTTATCGCCCAGCTGCCCGCGGGTCAGCGGGTAGCGGTAGCTACAGCTCTGATGCAACGCGGAGCGGACGACTCGACCAACGTTACCGCGCTGGGCATGTTTGGCCCGGGCGGATTACCCTTAGCAGACGTCAAGGCAATCCTCGACAACCCGCAACGAACCTGGCCTCAGCGAGTGCTGGTACGAACATACTATCGGTTCTGTAGGCCTGAATACGAAACCCGTCTGACCGCCCAGGCCAGGGGAGAGCTTGTGGGCATTCTCGCCGAGCGGCTGGCGAGCCTGGCAGGCCAAGCCCAGGTGCCTTACGGCGAGCAAAGGCTGATGCACCACGCGATATCAGCGGTGCTGAGCAGATACGCTGGGCAGCAGGACGAGGTGCCGCAGTTTGCGAACCTGCTCGAAGCCATGCGTGCCTATGCCGCCAAGCGCAGGCCTGAGGACCCCCTGGCTATCACGTTGGCTGCGTGGACGGGCATGAACGACCAGCCCAGAGCGAAGATTCACAGCGAAGAGGCCGCCAGGTTGGCCCTGGGACACTGGGAGCCTTTGGTGCGAATGAAAGCCGCTGCGTATTTCGGATCGAAGATACTCGAAGACCCAGCTGTGGGGCAGCGAGTCCTGGCCTTGCTTGGCGACCCGCGCGACGAAGTCCGGGCCTCGGCAGCCAGCGTGTTCAGCTATGCCATGAGCTACAAGCCTGAAAAGGTCATCCCCGCTATGGTCAAGCTCCTTGCCCAGGGGCGAGGTACGACGGTGGAAAAAGCGGCTGCGGAGACTCTTATCGCCCATAGCGACGAAGCGGCGATGTCCATAGACCTGCTGCTGGACGTGCTTGAGCGAAAAACCAACAAGCCAGGCCCGAAGCGCACAGCCTGTATTTTCCAGACCCTAAGCTACCTGATAAACGACGAGACGCCCGCAAAGCAAAAGCAAAGGCTGTTGTCTGCCGCGAGGGTCTATCTCGAACATGCCCCGCGCGGAGCCTTGCGAGCGATGGAGGCACTCGGGCCATACGCCAAGCCTGCTGTGGTGGACATAAAGCGGTACCGCGACACCCAGGCAGACCGCTTCACCCGCCAATACATCAACCGCCATGTGCTCCAAGCCATCGGTTCATAAT
>JAOZNE010000092.1:1167-7491 GCA_029933955.1 Phycisphaerae bacterium | reverse complement strand
TGCTTTTTGTGCCCAGGCTACTGCGTCTCGGCCATTGGTTTCGGTTATTGCTCGCCGGTGGGTTCGGTCGTGGATGTATGCTATTTGGTCGGCCAGGAGGTCGCGGACGCTGGCGGAGTAGATTTCCTGCTTGTCGGTTTCGGGGCAGAATTTTATGCGAAGCCTTTTGGTTACGAATCGCATTTCGCCTCGGCCCATGACTTGTCGTTGTTGGCCCGTGTAATTTTCCACCACGGTAACTTCCGCTCCGGCGCAGCAGGCGATGAGCTGCTCTGCCCCCTCGTCGTCCACGACCGCGTCGATGGTAGCGGCTAGCGGAATCCAGCCATCCACATAGATATCGCCCAGCTCGCAGACCAGGCGGTGGTCGGTGCGGTCGATTAGCGAGGGTTGGTCGAAGCCGTGGTAATGGCTGACAACCGCGCCGCATTCGTGTCGGAGTGTGCACATCACACGGTCTTCCTGGCTTGTGCCGGGCCTGGTCTCGGTGTGGGCGGAGAGAACTTCCGCATCGCCAAGCCAATGGCGGTACAGGTCGAAAAAGTGCACGCCGTGCTCGATGAAAATGCCGCCTGAGAGTTTCTTGTCCCAGAACCAGTGTTCCTGGCCCAGGCTAGAGTCGCCCGCGCAGTTGGTCAGCCTGCCGGCGAGAACCTGTCCAAGTACGCCGGAGTCTATCACCGTTTTGACCGCTCGGGTAACGGCGTTGTGTCGCAGGATAAAGTTCACTACCAGCACCGAGTTTTTCGCCTGGGCAGCGGCGAGCATTTCGTCCCCCTGGGCGACATTCATAGCTAGCGGTTTTTCGCACAGGACATGCTTGCCAGCCTTGATAGCTTGGAGCACGAGGTCGTAATGGCTCGACGGCGGCGTGGCGATATGGACGATATCCACCTGCTCCATAGCGATAAGCTCCGCGGGGTCGGTGAAAGATTTCAGCGAAAAATCCTTGCCAAAGTCCCGAGCTACCTGCGGGCGCACATCGGCGACGGCTTGGAGCTTGACCGAGTCCATGCGGGAATAATTGTCCAGGCAAAACAGCCCAAACGACCCACAGCCTATCAGGCCAAGCCCGAGAGGTTTTTTGTCACTGGAGGTGGTGGATGGTTTTGGGTCAGGCTCTGGCCCCCGGTCATGGTTCGTATTGGCGTTGGTCATGGTTGCTCCTTCCTAGCCCGAATTCCGCCAGGCTATTTGAATGTACCGCGATGATACACTATAATCCCGCAGCCAGGCAAGCAGGGATATAGGCAAGTAGGCAAATAGGGAATAGTAGATTGTTTGGATTTATAACCAAAATTTTTATCAAAGCTATTGGCGGCACTCGCAATGACCGTATCGTCCGCTCGCGGATGAAGGTTGTGGTTGACGAGATTAACCCGCTCGAGCCTGCTTTGCGCGAGCTTAGCGACGAACAGCTGCTCGGGCGAAGTCTCGAACTTCGTCAGCAGTTAGCTGACGGAGCCAGTCGGGCCAAGATATTGCCCGAGGCTTTCGCCCTTATCCGCGAGGCTTCGCGCCGGGCGCAGAATCACCGTCAGTACGATGTCCAGCTGGTGGCGGGGATGATTCTCGACGAAGGCTGGATAGCTGAGGAAGCGACCGGCGAGGGCAAGACCATCGCTTGTTACCCCGCGATATATCTGGCCTGGCTTGAGGGCATGCACACGCATGTCGTTACCGTCAACGATTATCTCGTCCAGCGCGACGCCACCTTCGCTATGCCCGTCTTTGCGTTGCTCGGCGCGACGGTTGGGTTTATCACCGCTGAGATGGACCACGCCCAACGGCAGGAGCAGTACGCGTGCAGCATAACCTACGGCACGAATAGCGAGTTTGGCTTCGACTACCTGCGGGACAACATGAAGCTCTCGCCCGCGGAGCAGGTGCAAGGCCCGCTGGATTTCGCCATCGTCGATGAGGTCGACAGCATCCTCATAGACGAAGCTCGCACGCCATTGATAATTTCAGGCCCAGCTTACAGCGACACGGGCAGATACAAAAAAGTCGACGCAGTTACGCGCGAAGTTCTGGCTAAGAACAAGCCCTGGGACCAGGCTAACAAGCGAGTGGAAACTCTCAAGCGAGAAATCAAAGCTCTCAACGGCGAGCTTGTTAAAGCCAAGAAGTCAGGCCAGGCCAGCGAGACGCAAAAAAAGATCGACCAAGCCCTGGCCAGTCTCGACGCTGCGGAGGACGCCCTGTCGCGCGAGACGAAATACTACGAAATCGAGATCGACCGCAAGGCTGCTCACCTGACGCACGAGGGGGTCGCCCTGGCTCAGGATATCGCGGGGGTCGGCAGTTTTTATGTCGGCGCCAACATGGATTGGCCTCACCTTATGGATCAGTCGTTGCGGGCGCATCTGGTTTACGAGCGCGACAAGGATTATGTCGTTCAGCAGGGCAAGGTCATCATCGTCGACGAGTTCACGGGCAGGCTGCTCGAGGGCAGGCAGTGGTCGGATGGCTTGCACCAGGCGGTCGAAGCCAAGGAACGGGTAACCGTGAAGGAGGAAACCCAGACCCTGGCGACGATTACGCTGCAGAATTATTTCAAGCTCTACAAAAAACTCGCGGGCATGACCGGCACAGCTATGACCGAAGCTGAGGAGTTTTTGAAAATCTATGGCCTGGACGCCGCGGCTGTGGTTACGCACAGGCCTGTCAACCGCGTCGACAGCAACGACCTTATTTTTTCCGAGGTCAAGGGCAAGTTCGACGCTATCGTCGAGGAGATAAATCGCGTCAGCAAGCAGGGCAGGCCCGTCCTGGTGGGCACGACGAGCATCGAAAAATCCGAGTACCTCTCGAATCTGCTGATCCGCGAATATGGCATCGAGCATCAGGTGCTGAACGGCCGGCCTGAAAACGCAGCACGCGAAAATGAAATCGTCGCCCTGGCTGGTCAGCAAAGGCCTCTCAAGCCCGGCAGCCGCGACATGGTCGGCACGGTAACCATCGCTACGAACATGGCTGGTCGCGGCACGGATATCAAACTAGGCCCAGGCGTGGTCAATGAACTCTGCAAAACTCCCCCCGCTGAGCAACTGGCGGAACTTGGCGTGGAGATAGACCCGCTGTATCCGCCTGGGGCAACCAAGTGCTGCATCGCCTGCGAGCAATACAACGCTGCGACGGGCTGTGCGCATTGCTTCAAGCCAAAGGTTGCGCCAGAGTTTCCCGCCCGAGGCCGAAGCCAGTGTCAAGACGATGTTCCATGCGGGTTGCACATCGTCGGCACCGAGCGACACGAAGCCAGGCGTATCGACAATCAGCTCCGCGGACGAGCGGGCAGGCAGGGCGACCCGGGCTCGAGCAGGTTCTTCCTTTCGCTGCGGGACGACCTGATGTCCATATTCGCAGGCGAGTGGACGCTGAAAGTGCTGGGCTGGCTAGGCTTGCAGGGCGACCAGGCCATCGAGGACAAACGAATTTCAAAAGGCGTCGAGCGGGCGCAGTGCAAGGTCGAGCAACGCAACTTCGAGATACGAAAAAATCTCCTCGACTACGACGAGATAATGGATCATCAGCGGCATACATTTTACTCGCAGCGACAGAGGGTGCTGGAAGGCCGTGGGCTGGAGGGCATGGTGTTTGACATGCTCGACGAGTCGATCGCCAACGGCGTGGAGAGCTATCTCGACGGCGGGCATCATCTGCGCTGCATTGCCGAGTGGGCCCGGACCAACCTGCAAGTGCCCGTACGGGACGACCAGATAAAAGCCCAGTCTCCCAACGACCTGCCAAGCCTGGAGGGAGACCTTCGCGAGCTTGCCAAGGAAGACGCGCAGCAGACAATCGCCCTGACCATCGGCGAGTATATCGACGAGGAAGACGAGCCTCGCAATTGGGATTTGCGAGGCCTGAGCAGCTGGGCCAAGAGCAGGTTCGCTGTGGATATTTCCCAGAACCACCTTCGGCAGATGTCGCTGGCCGAAGTAACCAACGCGCTGGAGCAGGGAGCAGCTGCCCAGATAGACCGGGTGGATTTGTCGCCCATCGCGGAGATGCTGGAGGAAGACTTCGCCCGCAAGGGCCTGGCCCAGTGGGCCTCGGACAAATTCGACATCGATGTTCGCCCGGATGAACTCACCGCCAGCCCGGACGAGGTGCAAGCCCTGCTGAGCGAAAAAGCCCGGGCAGCTTACCGACAGCGGGAGATCGAATATCCCGTCGAGCATGCTATCGACATGACGTTAGGCCAGGCGGGAGCTGAAAATGTCTACGCACTCGACGCCCTGGTGAACTGGGCTAACGCGAAATATGACGCGGGCCTGGCGGTGGAAAGTTTCCAGGGCAAGGAAATTTCCGCCATCCGGGCTGAGCTGATAGCCCTGGCGCATCAGTGGGCTGATGACGAAAAACTCGACGGACTCATCCGCGATGCGATAGGCTCCGAGCCGAGCTTGGACCAGGCTATCGAATTTGCAGCAGAGCGATTCAAGACCGACCTTACGCCAGAGGATTTCGGCACAAAACAGGATTCGTCAGACCAGGCTCTCGATGGCGAGACTATAATAGATAGGCTCGTGCGGACAGGCAGAGATTTCCTCCGCCGGGAGATGACCGAGCTGGAGCGGTTCGTCCTGCTGCAGATTTATGACAGCTCGTGGAAAGATCATCTGTTGGGCATGGACCATTTGAAGGGTTCAATAGGCTTGCGCGGTTACGCTGAGCAAGACCCCAAGGTGGCTTACAAAAGCGAGGGTGGCAGACTGTTCGACGACATGTTCGCGGGCATTGTTGAGAAAGTGACCGACATGATCTTCAAGGTCAAGCTCTCCGCCGGGGCCCAGATGGAAAGCGTCTATCAGGTCTCAAGCCAGGTGCACGAGCAACTGCAAGGCTACGATCATCTCGCCCAGGGCCTGGCGGACCAGCAGGCAGCAGCTGAGCCTCAAAAAATTTCACAGATAGTAAGAGCAGATATCCGAGTGGGCCGAAACGACCCCTGCCCCTGCGGCAGTGGAAAGAAATTCAAAAAATGCTGTGGGAAAGAATAGGCAAATAGGCAATTGGCAAGTAGGCAATAGGGAAAAAAAGAAGGCTCGGGATCGCCGCTTCCCGAACCTTCAAAAATGGGCTGCTCCCGCTATCGAGCGGGAAAGACCCAAGACAGCCCAACTAACTAATCGGCGGATTACGCGAGTCCATTAAGTAACTATACAAAATTTGTAAAAAATTTATAACAACCGGCAACACAAGCATTTATAGAGGAAAAATTATGTCAGACCGCAAAATATGCAAGTTGGCCCTGGCTGACGGATTTGTAATGACAGGCCTGGCCTTCGGAGCAGAGGGCAACAGCTCGGGCGAGGTGGTTTTCAACACAGGCATGGCTGGTTATCAGGAGGTTCTCACCGACCCGTCCTATGCTGGACAAATTGTGTCGATGACCTATCCGCTCATCGGTAATTATGGCATAACCCCTGAAGATATCGAGTCTTACAGCAAGAAAATTCAGGTTCGAGCGTTCGTTATCAAGGAGCTTAGCCCGCTGGCGAGTAATTTTCGTAGCAGCAAGACGTTGGACGAATATCTCGCTGGCGAGGGCATTATGGGCATCGCCGATGTTGACACTCGCGCTCTGACCCGCCATATCCGACAAGCTGGTGCGGTCAACGGCGTGATCAGCACGGAAATAACCGACGACGCCCAGCTTGTGCGCCAGGCCCAGGCCTTGCCTTCGATGGCGGGGAGCGACTTCGTCAAAGACGTTACCCCCGCGGCAGCCTACGACTGGGCTGATGGATACGTCAGCGAGTTCGCCCAGCAAGCCAGGCCTCACGGCAAGGAAATATACGACGTGGTCGCTATCGACTGCGGCGCGAAAATGAACATCCTGCGGAACCTCGTCGAGTCAGGCTGTCGGGTGCACGTCGTGCCAGCCTCGACCTCGTCAGCGGAAATCCTCGCCCGCAAGCCCCACGGCGTGTTCGTATCCAACGGCCCGGGCGACCCAGCGGCGGTAACCTACGCCATCGAAACCCTGCAAGGCCTGGTCGGCAAGGTGCCGCTCTTCGGCATCTGCCTGGGGCACCAGATGCTCTCGCTGGCTCTGGGAGCCCAGACATACAAGCTGAAGTTTGGCCATCGAGGCTGCAACCAACCCGTCCGAAACCAGGCTACCGGCAAGGTCGAAATCACCAGCCAAAACCATGGCTTCGCCGTCGAGCCGAGCAGCCTGACCAAAACCGGAGCGGAGATAACGCACATCAATCTCAACGACGACACCGTCGAAGGATTCTCCAGCCTGGACAAGTGCCTCTTCAGCGTGCAATACCACCCAGAAGCAAGCCCAGGCCCGCACGACGCGACATA
>JAOZNE010000092.1:0-1067 GCA_029933955.1 Phycisphaerae bacterium | reverse complement strand
GTTGCTATGCATGCTGTGCGGAGCGAGCTGTTGCGGGCCCAGGCCCAGCGGGCTGGCCTGGAGTTGCATGTTATTAACATTCCCTATCCGTGCAGCAACGAGCGGTACGAGCAAGCTATGCTGAAGTTTCTCGACCAGGCCAAGCTCCTCGACATCAAGGCGATGGCCTTTGGCGACCTGTTCCTGCCAGACATCCGCGAGTACCGCGAGAAGAACTTGGCTGGGACGGGTTTCGAAGCGATGTTCCCGCTATGGGACAGCGACACGACCGCCCTTGCGACGGAGATGATATCCGCAGGCCTGGAGGCTGTGCTTACCTGCATAGACCCTCGCAAGCTGCCAGCCGAGCTGGCAGGCAGACGGTATGACGCGAGCCTGCTGGCTGAGTTGCCCGCGGGCATCGACCCCTGCGGCGAAAACGGCGAGTTCCACACCTTCGTCTCAGCGGGGCCTATGTTCAGCCAAGCTATCGAAGTATCGGTAAGCCCAGGCGAGGAACATGACGGATTCGTCTTCGCCGACGTCAAGCCAACCCATGCCTCAAAAACTGTTTCCTGAATGGCTGGCGGGTGGTAAAATTTAGCCAATCTCAACCGGAGCCACGCTATGCAACTTATAGTCAAAATCGCAATCAGTATAGCAGTCATCCTCGTAGCTACCGCTATCGCGAAGAAGTTTCCATCCGCAGCTGGGCTTATCGGCGTCATGCCATTGACCGGAGCCTTGGTGCTGGTGTGGGTATATCTGGAGAACAAAGGCAAGGCTGAGGTCATGCAAAACTTCGCCAGGGGAGCACTGTGGGGTATTCTGCCGAGCATACTGTTTTTTGTCGTCGCGCTGATTTGTTTCAAGAAGCAAATATCGCTACCCGGCATCTTGGCTCTGAGTTTCACAGCCTGGCTGGCTGCTGCGATAGTGCATCAATGGGTTTTAGGGGTATTGAGATAACAGCAACCACGTCTGACAAATCGCAGTACCCGTGTCTAGAGCAATTTAAGTATGAGGTGCCATGTTGCCGATAGAGTTGGTATGGCATGGATAGCTACACAAGAGATACGGGAACGGGC
>JAOZNE010000336.1:0-1909 GCA_029933955.1 Phycisphaerae bacterium | reverse complement strand
GTTACGGAAAGCCATGAAAAAATCTCACACACCCTGACCCCCAGCCCAACCAAGTGGCTCAGGATATATTATCGGAAAATCACCCCAGCGTGTGCGACGCAGCTTGATTTTATGCTCTGTCGTTATGTTTTACTTCCTGGACGGATCGCAGCAGAATGATCGCTGTGAGCATGCCGGCGCCGGTTATCGCGAGGATTAGCTGGAATATGTCCCACTGCATGCCAGCCAGGGTTATCGTCCAGTTGTCCCCAGCCAAGCCTAACAGGCCTCCTACACACAGCGGCGAGAGAGCTCGGCCTGCTACGATAATTATCCACGACAGGCTCATGAAAAACGCTCGCCCGCGGTCCGGCACGAGGTGAAACATCTGAGCGGTAGCAGCGACGCCCGAAGCAGCTATCATGCCCCCAGCTACGACCAGAGCGATCGGCAGAAGGTACATCGCAGCGGTGCGGGACATGGTGCCGACAGCTACCACGAAAAAGCAGACCGCACACAGCACGAGATGGGTTGTGAGGAAAATCCGCTTCGTGCCAAGCCTGTCTACCAACACCCCCGCGACAAACAGCGACGCTATCATGCCGAAGTTACCGAAGCAGAAAATAATGACATTGTCGCTGGCGGGGAAGCCCAGGTGCGTTATATACAGCACCAAAGGTTGGCCCAGTATGCCCATGAAAAAACCCAGCACGCCATAGTAGACCAGGAACAGCACCAACGCTCTTTGCTTCAGCAAGCCCTTGATATGGTGCTGCCAGCCTGCGAAGTCCAGCTCGCCCGCCAGGCTCGTGCCCGTGGGCACCTGCCGAATGACGAGCGTCCGCACAACGAACAACCCCACCGCCAACAGGAAGATTACCTGGAACTGCCAGATGGCCGGGTTTTTGCCCAGAAACGCGCCAGCTCCCAGCACCGCCAATACCGAAGTGAAGTTCCAGACGCTTCGCAGCTTGCCGAAAAACCGGCCTCTCATTTGCACCGGCACGAGGTCGTGCAGCAGCGGGAACCAAAACGTCGTGCCACTGGCACTGATGACCATAGCGACGGAAAACAGCGACAAAAAAAGTATCACGCCAAGTTGGCCCCCGCCCGTGAGGAAAGGCAGCAGAAACGCCAGGGCGAAAAATACCGTCGCGACATTCCAACAGCCAATCATGAAACCCTTGCCCCGCCGAGGTGGAACTTTCATCGAGATAGGTAGCTGCATGACGCGAAGCAACAACATCAACGAAGCGGGGAGCATAGCCTGGAAGTCCGACCCGCCAAGCTCCTTGATGAACAGCACGCCCACAGCCGACCCGCCAGCCAATACCATCTGCACAGCCCCAGCGGAGGCTGCCCAATATATCGACCGCATGCCACGAGTCTGCTGCTCAGCGGTCAGGCCCTGCGACCCCAAAGCAGACTCAAAAGCCTGGGCATCCTCAACTGATTCAGCGTTTTCTTGCATGATGACACGTGTCTTAACACAGTTCGCAAGCCATGGCAATCTGTTACAAATTTTCCCAACCACGCAGGCTAGCCAACTTTTTACATGGGTAGACAGGATAAGGAGGGTTTTTTGAAAGCTCGGTGGGCGGGTGCCATGCCTGCGCTGTTTGCAGGCATGTAAACATCGAAATCCAGACCGATAAGAATATAGTGAAAATGTTCCGGAACAGAAAAGTCTTCAAAAAAACATGGCACCGGGCATGTGAATAATCGAATACGAACAGTGTGTTCGAAAGATTACATGGCTGCAAACAGCGCAGCCATGGCACCCAACGCGGCTAATCTGTCAGTTCTTCGAGCATTTCGATTGTTACTGCTCTCAGGTCTGGCTCGATGCGATGGGCTAGGCTTAGTGCCGTTAGGGGGAATGTGCTGGTGATAGCCAGGGCTTTCATACCCGCTGCCCGCACCGCAGCCA
>JAOZNE010000335.1:0-1911 GCA_029933955.1 Phycisphaerae bacterium | reverse complement strand
CCAGGCCAGCTCGTAAATCAATTGCAGGTAAAATATCCATAGTTAGGCAAATAGGGAATAGGCGAAACAGCAGTTCACGGATTACACGGGTTTTTTTGATAAAAAGAAAATCCGTGTAATCCGTGAACTGTCGTTTTTGTTGTTATTGATTACTGCAGGCTGATGGCGGATTACTTTTTTCACAGGTTCACGAAGTTTTCCAGCATTTGCCTGCCGACAGCTTGGCTTTTTTCCGGGTGAAATTGCGTCGCGAAGACATTGTTCGACCAGATAGCAGCTGGGAAATCGTAGCCATAGTCCGTCGTCGCTGCGATAACGTCCTGGTTTATTGGCACGGCGTGGTAGCTGTGCACGAAGTAGACATGCGAGCCGTTTTCAATGCCGCGAAACAGCGGACAGCCAGGCTTGGTTGTTAGCTGATTCCAGCCCATGTGCGGTATTTTCAAAGGCTCGCCCACCCGCGAGGTGGGGAACTCGAACCGCACGACCTTGCCCGGCAGCAAGCCCAGGCCCGTGTGCAGGCCATCTTCGTATGACACGTCGAACAGCAGCTGAAACCCGAGGCAGATACCCAGCAGCGGCACGCCCTGGCCTACCGCTTCGACGACCGCTCGGTCCAGCCCGGTCGCTCGGAGCTTGGCGATAGCGTCAGCAAAAGCACCCACGCCCGGGAGGACAATTTTCTCCGCACTGGCCAGGGCCAGGGGCGAGGTTACGATACGCGCATCGGCTCCGGCGCGAAGCAACGCCTTCTGGACGCTGCGAAGATTCCCCATACCGTAGTCGACGATGGCTATCATAATTTCCTGCGAACTGTTCAGAGCTACGCAAAAAATCACCATGAAGCACATGAAGAGCATGAAGTTTTTTCGTCATTTAAAAAACTAAAAAATCTTCAAGTCCTTCAAGTCCTTCATGGTGCAATTTATTTTTGCGTATTTTGTAATAGTTTTTAATTTGTAGCCTTGGGGTTAGTCGCCGATTTTTACGACTACGATTTCCACTCGGCGGTTCCTGGCCTTGCCCGCTCGGGACGAGTTGCTCGACACCGGGTTCGAGTCGCCCATGCCTATCGATTCGATGCTGTCCTTTGGCACGCCACGTTTGATGAGGTATCGCACCACAGCCATGGCCCGGTTGCTGGAGAGGTCGAGATTGTCTTTCCAGAGTTTTCGACTTTTGCGGATGGGGTCGCTGTCGGTGTAGCCATACACACGGACCGGGAGTTCGGCATATCGGCCTGTCAACTCGGACGCGATTCTATCCAGGGCACGGCGACCCGAAGCTCGCAATGTAGCCCGGCCTGGCGAGAAGAGTATGTCGCTCCCGACGGTAATCTTGTCGCCAAACTTGCCTCGCTCCCAGCCTCCTGCTGGGGCGGGGGCAGCGACGGTCTTGGCGGGGGCAGCCCGCAGGGCGGATATCTCCCTGCTCTGCTCAGCCAGGAGTTTGTCCTTGCCCGCTGAGTCTTCCTTCAGCTGGCGGGTGTAGTCTTCAAGCTCCGCTATCTGATCCTGATAATCCTTGTTCTGCATCATCAGGCTTTCGTTCTTGCTCGTCAGGGCGGATATCTTCGCCTTGCTGTCTTCGCAGCCCGCCACCATGGCAGAAGCCAAAACAGCCAATACCACCACGCCTGTCTTCATAGATCGTCTCATGTTTCAATCTCCTAATTCGTGAAGTTCATCAGCTAAACCTGCGATGATTATACCCACCAATTGACGCGAAAAAAAGTCCATGCCAGAAAAAACCACGATTATTTTTAAGCAACCAGAGCCTGTTGCGCGATAATTATCGAATCCAACCATTGGATTCGACAGCCGCGTAAGAGAGGTGGCTCAAAAATCTCGTTCTCGCACAGTTTTTGTCAAAAATTCAATTCTCTCATATTTTCAAATCATGTCTGGCCCG
>JAOZNE010000091.1:0-7502 GCA_029933955.1 Phycisphaerae bacterium | reverse complement strand
CGGATTTTTTTTGATTAAAAAGAATCTGTGTAATCCCCCTAAAATCTGTGTAATCGTGGACTGCTTTTGCCTATTTGCCTACTCTTTTACTACTGCGTCGAACTTGCATATTGTGTGGCACAGGCCACAGCTGATGCATTTTTCCTGTGAGATTTCGTGCGCGTTTTTGACTTGGCCTGTTATGGCGTCGGTGGGGCACTTGGTTGCGCAGACCGTGCAGCCTATGCATTTGTCCGAATCTATCTGGTAGTTCACCAGGCCCTTGCAGACGCCTGCTGGGCATCGCCGTTCGTTGATGTGAGCCTCGTATTCGTCGCGGAAAAATCGCAGCGTGCTCAGCAGCGGATTTGGAGCTGTCTGTCCCAAGCCACACAGCGAGGAGGCCTGTACTCCGTGGGCGAGTTCTTCGAGATGTTCCAGGTCGCCAGCCTGGCCTTGCCCCGCGCAGATTCGCTGCAATACTTCCAGCATTCGTTTCGTGCCGAGTCTGCATGGCACGCACTTGCCGCACGACTCTTCCTGCACGAACTCCATGAAAAACCTCGCTACATCCACCATGCAGGTGTTTTCGTCCATCACGACCAGCCCGCCGGAGCCCATTATCGCGTCGAGGTCGTTGAGCGATTCGTAGTCCAGCGGTACGTCGAGATGCTCCGCTGGTATGCATCCGCCGGAGGGCCCGCCGATTTGGGCTGCTTTGAACTTCTTGCCCCCGGGTATGCCCCCGCCGATGTCGAAAATAAGTTCTCGCAGGCTCGTGCCGATTGGCACCTCGACCAGGCCTGCGATATTAATGTCCCCCGCCAGGGCGAAGACCTTCGTGCCGGGCGATTTTTCCGTGCCGGTTTCGGCGAACCGCTCCCCGCCGGAGAGTAAAATGGCTGGGACATTTGCGTAGCTTTCGACATTGTTCAAGACGGTAGGTTTGCCCCAGAGTCCTTCCAACGCCGGAAACGGCGGGCGCGGACGCGGCTCGCCTCGCAAAGATTCGATGGAAGCTATCAGGGCGGTTTCCTCGCCGCAGACAAACGCGCCGGAGCCCATGCGAATTTCCAGGTCGAAGCTAAACCCGCAGCCCAGGATATTTTCGCCCAACAGCCCAGCGAGCCGGGCCTGGTCTATGGCAGCCTCCAGCCGCTCCACCGCCAGGGGGTATTCCGCCCGGACATAGACAAAGCCCTCAGCCGCTCCCACGGTATAGGCTGCGATGATCAAGCCTTCGATGACGCTGTGCGGGTCGCCCTCGAGCACGCTGCGATCCATAAACGCGCCGGGGTCGCCCTCGTCGGCGTTGCACAGGACATATTTTTTCTCGCCCGGGGCCTGGTGGGCATAGCTCCATTTTTGCCAAATCGGGAACCCCGCTCCGCCCCGGCCTCGCAGGCCCGAAGCCTTGAGCTGGGCCAGTACATCCTCGCTGGTCAGGCCCGAAAGTACTTTGCCCAGCGCGCGATAGCCGTCCCGGGCGATAAACTCCGCGATGCAGCCTGGGTCTATCAGCCCGCAATTTCGCAGCACGACCTTCTGCTGCCGATTGAAGAATGTGATATCCCTTTGAGCGGGCGTGGGTTTTAGTTCGCCATCGTCGTCCGGGCCAGGCCAGGTTAGTCTCTGGACAACCTCCCCACCGAGGATATGCTTCTCGATTATTTCCGCAGCGTCGGTTGGTTTGACGTTTTGGTAAAACACCTTGCCAGGCTCAATGAGCAACACAGGCCCTTTAACGCAAGGCCCGAGACAACCCGTGGGCACGAGCTGAACCTTATCGACAAGATTAGCCTGGCCGATAGCATCGTGCAGGGCTTGCTTGAGAGCAAGTGCTCCGCTGGCGATACACCCACCGCCGGTACATAGCAGGATTTTCAAAACTCCCTCCACGCCCCTGGCCGGGCCGGTCTGGAGCGACTCTCGCCAGGCGGTAAGCTGCTGGGGACTTTCGATTCGCGTTATCTTCTCCGCCATCATGTCACGCCCTCCCCGTCGCGATAACTTGCGATTATCCGCGGCACATCGGCCGGGGCGACTCGCTGGTGGACATGATCGTTTATGGTGATGACCGGAGCCAGGCCACACGCTCCGAAACATCGGCCTGTCTCCAGCGAGAAAAGTTTGTCCTCGGTGGTTTGGCCAACCTCCACGCCGAGTTCCATCGCCAGCGCGTCCAGCACGCCCTGGGCGTTCAGGACATAGCAAGCTGTGCCCATGCACACGCGGACGAGAAACTTGCCCCGAGGCTCGCGCGAGAAAAACGAATAAAAAGTTACCACGCCGAAGACCTTGCTCATAGGCTCGCGGAGTTCCGTAGCTATTCGCTCCAGCACATGCTCGGGCAGATAGCCATAGATTCCCTGAGCCTGCTGCAACACGGGCATCATCGCGCCGGGCTGATTGCGATATTTCCCCAGCACCTCGCCCAGCCTGGCTGCCAATTCGTCCGCCCCAGCCTCTTGCCCGCAGGCAAGGTCGCAGCCAGCACAACCGCATTTTGTAGTTTCATCAGTCATTTTTTTTCCAGCTTGTAGCCCGTAGGTCATGCAACAAGTTGCATGACCTACTATTACTACTTCATGTTCTTCATGGTAAAAATTCCCGCACTGGCCTGCTATATTTTTTCCAGTTTTGCGGCACAGATTTTGAACTCGGGTATCTTGGCTATCGGGTCCAGTGCGTCGTTGGTCAGGCGGTTGGCAGAGGCTTCGGCGAAGTGGAACGGCGCGAAGAGAGACCCTGGCGCTGCGCGGTCGGTGATTTCCGCAGCCAATTCTATGCAGCCTCGCCTGGTGGACACTCGCACAACCTCCCCCGGCGATATGCCCAAGGCCTCGGCGTCGCGCGGGTTTATCTCAACCGACGCGTTTGGCACCAGGCCATCGAGAACCTCGCTGCGACGAGACATGCTGCCGGTGTGAAAATGCTCCAGCTGCCTGCCCGTGCTGAGCGCCATCGGATATTCCTCGCAAGGTTCCTCCGCCGGGGGGCGATACTCCAACGGCGTCAACAGCCCCTTGCCCCGCACGAACTGCCCGACATGCAAAATCGGCGTACCGGGATGGTCAGGCGTGGGGCAGGGCCATCGCAGGCCACAGTTGGCTTCGAGCCGCTCGTAGGTCATCCCGCCATAGTGCGGCGAGAGCGAAGTCATCTCGGCAAAAAGTCGCTCGTTGGTGTCGGGGAAATTCTCGCAGCCAAGCCGCCGGGCCAACTGGGCTATTATGTGGTAGTCCTGCCGGGCCTCGCCTGGCGGGTTAAGCGCAGCTCGACCGAGCTGACACCGCCGTTCGGAGTTTGTGTACGTGCCGGTTTTCTCCGCGAAGGAAGCAGCTGGGAAAACCACATCAGCCAGCCTGGCTGTCTCGGTCAGGAAAATATCCTGCACGATAAGCAAGTCCAGCTTTTTGAACTGGGCCTCGGCGTGGTTGAGGTTAGGCTCGGAGAGCATCGGGTTCTCGCCCATAACGTACAGCCCGCGGATATCCTCGCCCATCGACTGAACCATATTCGTAACGGTCATGCCGATCTGCTCGTCCATCGCAGCGGCGTCGGTGCCCCAGGCCTGGGCGAATTTTTCCCGCACGCTCTGCTCTGTAACAGGCTGATAGCTGCTGAAGACATTTGGCAGCGCGCCCATGTCGCAGGCGCCCTGGACATTGGATTGGCCTCGCAGCGGGTTCACTCCGCCGCCGGGGAAACCCAGATTGCCGGTTATCATCGAGAGGTTGGCCACCGCCCGGACATTGTCCACGCCATGGGTGTGCTGCGTGATGCCCATGGAAAAATATATCGAGCCTCGGCCTGTCGTCGCGAAAAGTTCCGCCAGCTGGAATAGATCCCCAGGCCCGATGCCGCTTAGCCTCTCGACAGTTTCCGGCGTGAAAAACGCGAGCGACTTTTCGTAGTCGTCCCAGTTCTCGCATCGGCTGCGGACGTAGTCCATATCCGCCCAGCCCTGCTCTATAATGATACGCTGCATTCCCATCAGCCAGGCTACGTCCGAGCCGCTGCGCTGTCGCAGGTGCAGGTCGGCTACTTTTGCCAGGTCTGTCTGGCGAGGGTCTACTACGATGAGCTTCACGCCGTCGCGGAGGACAGCTCGTTTAATCATGCTGCCGAAGACGGGATGGCTCCAGGTGGTGTTGCTGCCGGTGATGAGGATGACGTCGGATTGGCTGGCTTCCTGCATGGAGTTGGTCATCGCGCCCGAGCCTAGCGTCGTAGCCAGGCCCGCCACAGTCGAGCTGTGACACAGTCTGGCACAGTGGTCGATGTTGTTCGTGCCGATGACGCCGCGAGCCAGACGCATCATGGCGTAGTTTTCCTCGTTGGAGCATTTAGCTGAGCTGAGAAAGCCGATCGCGCCGGAGCCATGGGCGTCGCGGATTTGTCCAAGCCCCTTGGCTGCGAAGTCCAGAGCCTCTTCCCAGGTAGCTTCGACCAGCTCGCCAGCCCGGCGGACAAGCGGCGTCTTTAGCCTGTCCGAGCGGTTGACGAAGTCCAGGCCGAACCTGCCCTTGACGCAGAGCATCGCCCTGTTTACCTGCTCCTGCCAACGGTCTTCGCCACCCATGGCGGAGATGATTTCGCCGTCGCGAATGTAGGCGTCGATAACGCAGCCTACGCCGCAATACGGGCAGATGACGGTTTTCTTTTCGAGCTGCCAGGTGCGGCCCTTGCCCTTGGCGAGTTTGAATGTCAACGCTCCGGTGGGGCAGGCCTGGACGCATTGGCCACACTGCACGCAGGACGATTCGCCCAGCGGTTTGTCGTCGTCCGCTACCAGGACGGACTCCGCGGCCCGCCAGGCGACTCCCAGCACCTCGTGCATGACGTCTTCGTTGCAAACCTTGACGCATCGGCCACAGAGAATGCATCGGTTCATGTCTCGCGTAATGCCCTCGGATGTTTCGTCCAGCGGAAAATCCTCGGTCTCGATGCCAAAGGCTGGTCGCTCGATGCCCAGACGATAAGCCATCTCTTGCAGCTCGCATTGGCCGTCCGCTTCGCAGGCCAGGCAGTCGTGCTTGCCGTTGGACAGCAGCAATTCCACGACCAGTTTGCGGGCTGCGAGAACTTCGGACGTATCGGTTTTCACGACCATGCCGTCGTGGGCGTCGGTGGCGCAGGCTTCGTGTAGCCGGTGCGAACCTTTGACGTTCACCAGACACGCCCGGCAGCGGCCTGTCTTGCCCGTCCGCTCATGCCAGCACAGCGACGGAATATAAATATCGTTCTCCCGCGCGACCTGCAGGACGGTCTGTCCATGCTTGGCGGTGCAAATTTTGCCGTCGATTGTGATGTTCATTCGGCAATCCTCATGGTCTAGTTCCCTATTTGGCTATACCGTCAAGAGTCCACGGATTTTGTTTAACCCCGAAGGGGCGGCCAGAATTTAGCCGGGGGCGTAAGCCCCCGGTACAGGGCTATAAAAATCCAGCCCAAAGGGACGACAGAAATCCTGACTCCTCAAATATAACGCTTATCAAATTCAATTTCATGCAATTTCAGCAGGGCATCCAATTCTTCTTCAAAACTTTTTTCTTATGATGTTCTTGCTGAGCATAGATATAGTCAATTACCCGCGGCAAGGCGGAGTGTGAACCAGGGCAATGCCGGCTTCGGGCTGAAACAAACCGTGAACGATTACCATGTTTCTTTTTCGTCATTCAGAATTCGTCATTGATTCTTCATTCGAGCTTTGCCCCCCGTCATTTTTCGTCCAACAACCATGGCTACCCCGCAAACAGCCGCAGTGTAGTCATGCCACCCAGGCCTGGCACACCCAACTATGACCCTTGTAATTGCTCCGCCAAATCGCTATGATTCCGGGCACTATGGACAAGTTTGAATACAAAAACAGGGCATTACACTGCGACGATATTTCAGTCGCTGATATCGCTCAGCAGGTTGGCACGCCGGTTTATATCTACTCCGCCCAGACGCTGCTGCACCACTACCGTACGCTCCAGGCGGCGTTTTCGCAACTCGATCTGACGATATGCTACTCCGTTAAAGGCTTGGGAAATATTCATGTTCTCAAGCTCCTGGCCGGCGAGGGTTGCGGATTTGATATCGTCAGCGGCGGCGAGCTTGCCCGGGTGCAGGCTGCCGGCGGGCAGGCTTCGAAGGTGGTTTTCGCGGGCGTGGGCAAGACCGACGAGGAAATCCGCCAGGCCTTGACAGCTGGCATTGGCATGTTCAATATCGAGTCGGAACAGGAGCTGGAAAACCTCTCCGCCATCGCCGCTGAGCTAGGCGTCGCTGCCCATGTAGCCTTGCGGGTGAACCCCGACGTGTTCGACCCCAAGACTCACGCCTACACGACCACCGGCAAGAAGGAGACCAAGTTCGGCATCGACATCGACCGGGCGCGAGCTGTCTATGAGCGGTTCCGGGACGACGAATATCTTACGCTGGACGGGCTGGACCTGCACATAGGCTCGCCGATATATTCGCCCGGGCCTTACGTTGACGCTATAAAAAAGGCACTGGGGCTTATCGGGCGGCTGGGCGAGGTTGGCGTGGAGATAAAAGTTTTGGATATCGGGGGCGGCTACGCAGCTGACTACGAAACCGGCGAAAGTCCACCAGCCACCGAATACGCCGATGCTATCGTCGCCCTGCTGAAGGACACGGGCCTGAAGGTTATCATCGAGCCGGGCCGGTTCATTTCCTGCAATGCCGGCGTGCTGCTGAGCAAGGTTCTCTACCGCAAGCAAGGCGGCGAGAAGCGGTTCATCATCGTCGACGCAGCCATGACCGACCTTATCCGCCCTGCGCTGTACCAGGCGGAACATTTTATATACCCCGCCAAGCTGGCTCCTGGCGATCCGGCCCCCGAGCGACGCATGAACTTCGCTCCGCCAGACAGCGAGGTGGTGGACATTGTCGGCGGGGTTTGCGAATCCAGCGATGTGCTGGGCTATGGCAGAGCCTTGCCGCCGATGAGCCGGGGCGACCTGTTGGCGGTTTTCTCCGCCGGGGCGTATGGCTTTGCGATGGCAAGCCAATACAACTCACGCCCGCGGGCAGCGGAAGTTCTGGTAGAAGGCGACAGTTGGCGAGTAATTCGCCGACGCGAAACCTACGACGACATCATCGCCGCAGAGCTGGTGGAGTAGCAATAGAAATCAACAGCCCGCTACCGCGGTTGTAGTGTTTGCAGGGCGCCAGTTTTCCAGGGTGCCATGGCTGCGCTGTTTGCAGCCATGTGATCGTAATCTTTCAAAAACACTGTTCGTATTCGATTATTCACATGTCGGGTTTTATAATATCAAAACGCAGGGAATGTCCCACGGTCAATGGGAATGGGAAAATCACGCTCGGTTTCCCACGCTACATAGCTCGACCACGGCCATTGAGAAGGAGTCTCGACCAAGCCGCGACGCACAGGATTTGCGTGGATATAATTCATTTTCTCCCGTAATTCTTCTGTGGAAAAAATATAAAGATAGAGCCAATTGCAAAACTGTTTCGGCGAGGGTGAAAATCTGTCGACGTCGATGTGT
>JAOZNE010000334.1:0-1924 GCA_029933955.1 Phycisphaerae bacterium | reverse complement strand
ACGACGAGCAGGCTGATATATCTCGACACGGTCTCGGCTATGGCACCTACGTAGTATCGCTGGCGAGACTGGATAATTGCGATGTAGGGCGTCAGCGGGATTATGAACAAAACCATAATGCCCACCACGACCAGGGCTGCGCCGATTTGGCCTGTCTGGCTGCGATAAAAAGCGGCTGCAAGGAGAATTCCCGCAGATGCAAGAACCGCTAACACCATGGAATAGACAAAACTTGAACTGACGACCTTGTTGACCTGTTCCATTTGGCCTTGGGCGAAGTAGCCTGCGCTATACTTAACGACCCCGGACTGCAACGACTTCTCCATCAGGTCGATGGACATCATCAGCGACCAGACCAACGCGTATATCCCGTAACCAGCCTCGCCTATTGTGCCTATCAGATAAGGCACGAGTATCAATTGTGGAACCAGCAGAAGAACGCGGGTTATCCAAATGATAGCGGCATTGGAAAGAATCAAATGGGACTGACGCATGTTTGTCTCACAACTTCATTGGCTTCGATATGGTTTTACGAAGCGCGGGTCCGGTTTTTCAGGCCTTCTGATACGAAACATGCGAATATCGATATCATCAATGCTATTGCAAATGCGATAGCACCCTTTTTGACAGTGCCTTTGGCAAGGGGGTAAATCTTTGGCTTTTCCACCAGCGGCAGAGTACTCGCTATTTTGTTGTCCGTTTTTTTAATATAGGCCTTCAAGTAGTCCTGAATCTGCGGCTCGTCTCCCTTTTGCTCAGCCAACGTCTTGGCTAGGAACGCGCGAAACTGGCCAAGTGTATAATAGGCTGGCATTGACTTCTCGACATGGCTTAGCAATTTTTCATTTAATGTAAGCAAAGCGGCGGAATAATCGTACTTCTCTTTGTTGGCCCGGATTTGCTCTTCAAGATCAATTATCTGAGTCTCCGCTGCTTGTACCTGATAGGCTAGGGGCAAAAAGGCGCTGTTCCCGCCGACGTTATTAAACTGTAAAACAAGATCACTTGGCAGCTTGCCCTGGCCTGTAGAGCCGGAGCTTTTTAGCTTTTTCAGCGTGGAGATTTTTCTTTGTAACCCTAAGTTTAGCGAGTGCCTTGACCCTTCGATACTGGCTAGGGTTGCCCTAAGGCCTATAACCTTACTACGCAGCTCATCTCTCACTGAGTACAGAGGCAAGACCTGTTCGAAGTTTTCCCTATAAACCCAAGCCATTTCGCGGATGCCGTCCTGGGCGTCTGCTACCAGGTGCATCTCTAAAAGAGTACCCTTTACTTGCTGCATCTTCTGGAGTTCTTCCAGATTCTTAGCTTTGGAAAGTTCAGTCCCTTTGAAGTAAGAGGGCGAAGTTTCAAAAGAAACCAGTTCTTTTAATTCTTCTTCGGTTTTGCTTTGGGCTAGTTTTTCGGCGTATTTGTCGAAGCCTGCTTTTTGCAATTTGCCGACAAGGTTTTCAAGGTTTTCCGTGCTGTAAAACTTGTCCTCAAGCACATTGAAGGTTTTCTCATCCAGCCCAATGTTATAAGTGTAGCTGAGTTTATAATCCCTAGGCCAAAGGAATACAGCTAACCCAACAACCAAGGCGGGCAAGGCTGAAGCTAAAAGAATGAACCATTTTCGTTTCCAAAGAACGAAAAAATAATCCATCAGGTTTATTTCATCTTCGTAGATATTTGCATTTTCCGAATCGTTATTTTCCAAATTTGCCATATTTTAACCTTTCAGTTGTTAGTTGTCAGTAAAAGCAAAAAAAAACAGCGGAACACGAATTACACGAATAAAAACGAATGGCACGAATGGATTTTAAGAAAGACAGGTAACCCAGCCGTAGCATGGGCATCTTGCCCGTGTTTTTCTGTTTTTTCTTTTTCAAAAAAACATTTTCGCGTTCTTTCGCGTATTTCGTAGTTTCTTTTTTTTGTTTTT
>JAOZNE010000333.1:0-1927 GCA_029933955.1 Phycisphaerae bacterium | reverse complement strand
TTGCCTATTTCCCCCGCAAAACTCGCCATGCTTTTCGTATCGCTTTGCCTGGGCCTAGTTGGCGTAGGCGGGTCAGGGAGTTTCGTGAGAAAATTTCGCGCATTCGTCTGCGGGCGTTTCTTCGGTCGCAGGTTCGTTCTATTGCTGTGACGAGTTGGCGGAATCGCTCGTGCGAAATGTTTTCACAGAAGCAGTTTTCCGGACTTTGGTGAAAATGTTTCGACAGGTCGACGGCCTGGCCTATCAGCCCGCGGTTTTGACAATATTCGTAAGCCTCCGTGCCGGGGTATGGCGTGAAGATGCTGTACAGCACGCGGCCCGCTGCGATGTCCCGCATAGCCTGAGCGGTCTGGGCGAGAGTTTCCTCGGTCTCCTGCGGGAAGCCTACCATGAAAAACGCGTGCAGCTCCAGGCCTTGGCGTTGGATAATATCACAGGCAGCCCGGGCCTGGGCTATCGTGAAACCCTTCCGCATAGCTCGGAGGATTTCATCGCAGCCTGACTCGATACCAATCTGGATTCGATAGCATCCAGCCTGTTTCATCTCGGCGATGGTCTGCTCGTCCACGAGGTTGACATGAATCTCGCAGCTCCACTTCAGGCCCGGACAGCCTGTGGATATCGCGTCGCAAAGTTCGCGCAGATGTTTGCGGGTTACGCCAAAAGTGTCGTCGTCGAAATGGACGAACCGCAAGCCCAGTTTTTGAAGCTGTTGAAGCTCAGCTATCACATTGTCCGGCGAGCGGAACCTGACCTTTCGGCTCCAGATATTTCTCGACCCGCAGAAGAAGCAGTTAAACGGACAACCTCGCGTTGCGAAGACATATTGAAAAGCTGTGGGCGGATAGAGACCGTGGTCGATAAGCGTCTCTGGCGCGCTGGCGTGAGGCCAGGCCAGGCTGTCCAAATCAGCAACAGGTTCCCGCTTTGCCGCCGCGACTCGCTGACCAGCGCGACGGTAGAGTACCCCCGGCACCTCAGCGGTATCAGCCCCAGCCTGGATAGCGCCGAGCAGCTCAACGATTGTCGCTTCGCCCTCGCCCTGGACGCCGAGGTCGATATGCGGGCAGAGCAGTACGTCCGGGCCTATCATACTCGCGTGCGCCCCGCCCAGCACGACGAGGCACTCGGGGCAGACCTGTTTTACAAGCTCAGCTACGATGCAGGCTGAGGTGAAGTTCTGACTCTTGGCGGAGATACCCACGACGTCAGGCCTGTGCCGTTCCACCACGCTGTGGATTTCCTGCCAAATTTTTGCGCTGGGGTTTTGCAGGTTCCGCTGATAGCTGGCGAACCCAGTCCCAGCCAGGTAGCTGACCTTCACCTGCTCGCTTCTTGGCGTGAAGTCCGCGTTATATGTACGCACCTGCCAGTCGGTCTCCTGTTGAATCGCCCCAGCTAGATATCCCAAAGCAAGGGGATATCGATCGAGCGAATAGGTCTCCTTAAAGAGCCTGTGAAATGGTGGTTCGATGAGCAGAATTTTTTGATCCATCGCGTATCCTTTTTGCCGAAGCCTTATTTTACAGGCTCGGCGATGCGGTAACTTGCACTGTGGCCTCCAACTAGGTTGCGAAGAAGAACGCCGCGGCCGATGAGTTCCCGGATGTCTCGCAAAGCGGTGTCTGCTGAACAGCCTGCCATTTTCGCGTATCTGGATGTGGTCAGGTTTCCCTCGAATCCGTCGAGTAGCCTATTGATAATCTGCCTGTCGCTCGTTTACTCTGCCCTGGCCTACGCGTTGCCATACGCGTGCTTTCAGTAAAACAGCTGACAGGGTTTTTGCGCGCTGGCTAGTACTACAACGCGAAGTAAGCTCAAGTTATTGGGGTGTTTGTTTCGATAACTCTTTATAGGAACGCTAAATATAAGGAGTGTCGGCATGGATGTCAAGCGAATCAAAAATATGGGCGAAGAACAAAGAACT
>JAOZNE010000332.1:0-1927 GCA_029933955.1 Phycisphaerae bacterium | reverse complement strand
TCGGTATATTATCTTCCGCGCCGGCGGCGGTAAAGATTGTGCGGCGACCCAGGCGAAGGCGGCGTGATGAATCTGCTCAACTGGCTGACATACAGATGCCGGTGAATTCCACGCCAGCCGCGGATATCAAGATGTTCGTGGCAAATCCGATACTTGTCCGCCGATGTAATTCCGTAGCCTCTCCCGCGACTCGCTTCGTGCGAAGCAGTCGTCAAATTCAGCCAGAAAAGTGTTCAGTTCTTTGCCCATATTTTTGATTCGCTTGACATCCATGCCGACACTCCTTATATTTAGCGTTCCTATAAAGAGTTATCGAAACAAACAGCCCAATAACTTGAGCTTACTTCGCGCTGTAGTATTACTCAAAACGAATTAATAGGCTTACCGTTGAATTTGGAAGATTGTTTTGTGATGACAGCGGAGCTATTGGCTGGAAGAATCTCGTAAAGTTCAACGCGTCAATTTTAGCACCTAAAACGCAAAAAAAACATAACATGGATTTGTTAGGATTGGATATGCTTTGGAAGGGATAACATGGCTGTGAAAGTTCGCTGTAGTGAGTGCAGAAAGAAGATATCGGTTGACGAAGCTTTCGCTGGCAGTATGTGTCGCTGTCCGTATTGCAAAGCTATCGTCATGGTTCCCGCCGGGGGGGGGAGTCCAGCCAGGGAGTCTGGCGAGGGTGGGCGCAATGTCAGGCCAGACCAGCCAGGCCGGGCCAGGCCCACCAGGCCCGGGCAGCGTCGCAAAAGTTTTGCCAAGGGCGACCTGCGGAAAAGTGGCTTGCAGAACCTTACAGGTGCAGCTCCAAAAATCGACGAGGAACATATGCCCCGCCCGCGCGGAGGAGGTGGTAGAGTGCGAACTCCATGCGAAAAACAAGCCATATCCAGCGGTGCCTTGACCAGAGACAATGCTCCACCTGAGACCGAGGCGGTGCGGCTCTCAGGCCAGGCTGACGCCCTGGCAGAGTTGGCTAGCTCCGGCGCGATGGGGCTGGATGATATCGGCACGGGCGAAACCATCCGCGTCGATATCACCCAACTTACCGAGGATCAACTCGCGGCGATACCCACCGCCAGTCCGGTCAGGCTCCAGGGCATTGTCTCGCTCGTGCTGCTGGGCGTGCTGGTGGTTATGCTGGTTGGGTGCATATACCTGGGCATCAAAGTCTTCTCAGGCCCGCGACACGACGACAGCATATACGAGCGTGGCACGCCTATTATCACCGAAACCCCGAAGGCCGCGGCCAACCCGTTCCTCGTGGGCAAAGCTTCGACGATTTGCGGCGACGTCCCGCTGGTCCCGCCGGTGATATACTGCATCGACGCCGGGGAGAGCATGGCCAACGGCGGGGTCTTCACCTTCGCCCGCGATGTCGTCCGCGCCTCGATTCTCACCCTGCCAGAGGGGGGCAAGTTCGGCGTGGTCGTCGCACAAGATTCCGGGGCGAAAGTGCTTGGCGGAAAGTTGTTCCCCGGTGGCCAGGTCGGCGAGGCACACATGCGAAATATTCTCACAGACAGCGTCGATGGCGGAGCTGTCGAGGTTGGCGGGGCAAGCGATATCGCCCGGGCCGTTGGGCTGGCGCTGCAGCAAAAACCCAAGACGCTCGTCCTCGTCATCAGCAGGAAGCAAATCCCAGGCCCGCATGGCCTGGGCAGGAAAATCGGGATATCGTGGACGAAACTGGTCCTGGTAGTGCTAGGCAGCGACACCGACGAAGAATTGGCTAGCTACGACGCGCTGATAAAATACGCCGGCAAGAAAGCTGTCAAACGAGTCTATAAATCCGTCAACAAACTCTCGCAAATGTACGACGAAGTTGACCTGCCAGAATAATACTTGAGGAATCAGAAGTCGGGAGTCAGAAAAACAAAGGCCCGGTGCTGTGGTTTTGAATAAAGGGCGAAATTGTCAAAAAAAA
>JAOZNE010000090.1:0-7656 GCA_029933955.1 Phycisphaerae bacterium | reverse complement strand
AGGGGAATAGGCAGGTAGGGAATGAGCAAGTAGGGGAATAGGCAAAAACAGCAGAACACGAATGACACGAATGTGTTTTGAATTCAAAAAAATTCGTCATTCGTGTTTATCTGTTTTCGTTTTTTACGATAATTCGTTTTCGCGTTCTTTCGCGTGTTTTGTAGTTTGTTATTTCTCTGAAAAAAATCCGTGAAACCGAAGGTTCACTAAATCCTTTTTAAATCTGTGAAATCTGTGGACTCTTGATGATAGGCAAAGAAAATGCCGCCGAAAATCACGCCGCGATCCTGGCCCGGCAGCGTGAGAGTTGGCCTGTCTTTATCCAGTCCATCGCCAGGCCTGTCAGCTCGGGGTCGAACTGCGACCCGCTGTGATGACTCAGTTCGCCCAGCACCCATTCCAACGGCATGGACCACTTATAGCTGCGTGGGCGGAGCATCACGTCGATCGCGTCAGCCAGGTGAATCAGCCGAGATGCCAGCGGGATATCCTCGCCGGCCAGGCCCGTCGGATAGCCCGCTCCGTCCCACCGTTCGTGATGATGCAGCACAACCTGCCCGTGCTCAGCCAGGTCTGGAAACTGCGACAGAAAATCGTAGCCATATTGGCTGTGGTTTCGCATCTCGGTAAATTCCCCGGGCGAAAGCTCCCCAGCCTTGTTGAGAATTTCTTCGGAAACGCCAACCTTGCCGATATCGTGCAGCAGGCCCGCAGCCCGGGCGAGGGCCACTTCCCGTTGCGAAAACTCAGCCAGCCTGGCTAGCTCCTCAGCGTAGCAAGCCACCTGTATACAATGATCCAGCGTGGGCTGACGCTGGATCCAGACTATCTCCGGCAGGATGTCGTTTCCCTGCAACCCGGGCGGCTGATTCGGGAAAACCAAATTGTCCGAGCTTCGTCCACTTCTTCGCATGGGACCGCATACCTCGTTAAACCCACTCTTTGCGACGCTTACACCGCTCCTCCCCCGCCACAGACGACGCCTTGGCAGCCGCCATGTTACTATTATCGAACAACCAGGCCAGGAGTTTAATAGGCGGGCGAAAAATTTTGGCGAAAAATCCTTTTTGCGTTGTCTTTTTTGAGATTCAATCTAAAATGACTCAAACTGCTGACCTGTCGGCCAGGCCAGTTTTGACCTGAACAGGCCGAGCTGATTTAGACGAGTATGAAAAATGGCTGAGCCGCAAAAAACACAAAAAGACGCCTGCCCAAAAACTTCCGACGACGCTCCTGTCATGCCGTTGCAGATGGCTCGGCAGGGTCAGGAGGTCAAGCTGGCCAAGATCCGTGGCGGGCGCGAGATGCAACACCGCCTTGCTGAGATGGGTCTGACGCCCGGCGTGAAATTCAAAATCATAAACCAAGGCCATCCCGGCCCGTTCATCATCCTGCTGAAAGACACCCGCCTGGTCCTGGGCCGAGGCATGATCCACCAAATTTTCATAACAATCTAAAGCTGAGCGATAATACAAGGCCCGGTTGAGGTGTGTCGGAAAAACGACTGATTTTGTCCACCCGAGTTTCTACAATCAATCTCATGTCCGAAACGCTGTTAAAATGCGGAGATTGTCGAGATGTTCTGGCTAAGTACCCGGACGATTTTTTCGATTTAATCGTAACATCGCCGCCTTATGCCGACAGCAGGGCTCGCACCTATGGCGGGATTAAGCCGGATGATTATGTCGAGTGGTTTCTGCCCCGCAGCGAGCAGTTTCTGCGTGTGCTCAAGCCCACCGGCACATTCGTGTTGAATATCAAGGAACGGGTCGTCGCCGGCGAGCGGAGCACCTATGTCCTGGAGTTGATATTGGCGTTGCGGAAGCAGGGATGGCTTTGGACGGAGGAATATATCTGGCACAAAAAGAACTGCCATCCCGGCAAGTGGCCTAATCGGTTCCGGGACGCCTGGGAGCGATGCCTGCAGTTCAACAAAAGTCGCAAATTCAAAATGAATCAGGACGCTGTGATGGTACCCATGGGCGACTGGGCGAAGACTCGGCTGAAAAATCTCGGCAAAAACGATGTCCGGCGGTTCGACTCGCAGGTGGATAGCGGCTTTGGTAAAAATATTTCCAACTGGGTTGGCAGGGATAAAGCTTACCCATCGAATGTCCTGCACATGGCGACGGAAACGGGCAACAAATCTCACAGTGCGACTTTCCCCAAAACCTTGGCGAGATGGTTTATCGAGTTGTTTTCGGATTCTGGCGATTGGGTGCTGGACCCCTTTGTAGGCTCGGGGACGACCTCGCAGGTGGCGAGGGACTTGGGCAGAAACAGCTTGGGGATAGACATTCTCGACGAATATATCCAGCTAGCTGCCCATCGCAGCCAGGCCCAGGACAAACCTCTGTTCGACAGGACACTGAAGTATGGATGATACCCTCGACGAAAAAATCGGCGAGTTTATCAAGCCTTTGATTCTCGAATATCACAGCAAACTGCTGGCTGGGTTGCGGGAGTTGAAACTCTCCGGGGTGATAAAACGGAAAAATCCCTATCTCTTTCGAGCCAAGGGCGTCAATACCGCTCACGAAATCATCAAGCTGATTCTTGACGCGTACCTCTCGCAAAGGAGGAGACTATCTTTGGCGGGGTGTTGGAGGAGTTGGCGATTTTTGCTTGCGGGCAGCGATTTTGGGATTTCATATCCGGAAATCCCAATCTTTACACCGATATTATCGAACCCATGGGCCATGGGGCCAAGCGACGCACTGAAAAATTTACGCGGGAATACGACAAGGTGATAAACAAGTTTACCCGCGACTTCAGCAATGACTATTGCGACGCGTCGGGGGAAATTCTTTGGAATAAAATCGTCCAATTCAACTCGGGTGCGGATTGACGACAGCTGATTGCTCATCTCTAAAAATTCCCTGCAAGTTGCAATTCTCCGCCAAATCGTTACAGTTGCAGTCTTGCATTTTATCCGGTAACTCAAACGAAGGAAATATGATGGACAAAACATACGACGAAGCTCTGAAGCGGTCGCACTCTTGCGGCGCGTTGCGTATCGAGGACGATGGGCAGACTGTTCGACTTTGCGGGTGGGTGCGGAGCTATCGCGACCATGGCGGAGTGGTTTTTATCGACCTGCGCGACCGCGACGGCGTAACCCAGGTGGTGTTTGACACCCCCGACGAGGGCGACCAGGGGGGGCAGGAAATCTACAAACTCGCCCGAGCTGCTCGCAACGAATGGGTCGTATCCGTAGCTGGTCAGGTTCGGCCACGGGAGGCTGGAAAGGAAAACCCGAAACTCGCAACGGGCCAAATAGAAGTCATCTGCACCGACCTGGTCGTGCTGAACCGCTCCCAGCCCGTGCCGTTCGAGCCTGACGATTTCAGCGAAGTCAGCGAGGAACTGCGGCTGAAATATCGCTACATCGACCTGCGGCGGAGCGAAATGACGCGGGCACTTCGCCTGCGACACGAAATAACCCAAGCTATGCGGAACACGCTCGACGAGCAGGGATTTTTGGAAATCGAGACGCCCTTCCTCACCAAGAGCACGCCCGAAGGCGCGCGGGACTTTCTCGTCCCGGCCCGCATGCAGGCCACGGCTTTCTACGCCCTGCCGCAGAGTCCGCAGCTGTTCAAGCAAATCCTCATGGTCGGCGGACTTGACAGATACTACCAGGTCGTCCGCTGTTTCCGCGACGAAGACCTCCGGGCTGACCGCCAGCCCGAGTTTACGCAGCTTGATATCGAAATGAGTTTCTGCACCGAAGCTGACGTGATGCATGTTACGAATCAAATTCTCCGCAAGGTCTGCCATGTCTGCGAAAAGCCCTTTCCCGAGCGCGTCGACGTCATGCCCTATGACGAAGCTATGCGACGGTTCGGCACGGACAGGCCTGACCTGCGGTTCGGCATGGAGCTTATCGACATCAGCGACATCGTAGCCCAGAGCGAGTTTGCGGTATTCCGCGGCGCGATCGAAGCTGGCGGAGCGGTCAACTGTATCGTCGTGCCGGGCGGTGCGGAGATGACCCGCAAGGAAACCGATGGCCTGGCTAACTGGTCAAAAGAATTTGGCGCCAAAGGCCTGGCTGTTGCCAAGGTGGCCGATGGCGGCAAGCTTGAAACCGGCATCGCCAAGTTCCTGACGCCCATCGCAGGGCAGCTCATTGAGCGGACCGACGCCAAGCCTGGCGACCTGCTGTGCTTCGGAGCTGACACCGTTAAGGTCGTCCGCCGAGTGCTGGGCGAGCTGCGGAGCAAGATGGCCCGGGAGCGGGACATGCTCCGCGAGGGCGATTTCAAATGGCTATGGGTGGTGGACTTCCCGCTGGTGGAGTGGAACGAGGACGAGAAACGATACGACGCCCTGCATCATCCGTTCACCGCTCCCAGCCCGGAAGACTGGGAAACCAAGCAGGACGAGCCGGACAAAATAAAGTCCCGGGCTTATGACATTATCTGCAACGGCACGGAGATGGGTGGCGGCAGTATTCGTATTCACCAGTCTGACCTCCAGCAGAAGGTTTTCGCCTTGCTGGGCGTCGGCGAGGCCGAGGCCCGGGAGAAGTTCGGATTCCTGCTCGAAGCCTTGCGGTTCGGCGCTCCGCCACACGGCGGGATAGCCCTGGGCCTGGACCGCGTGGTGATGAGCATGATCGGCGCGTCGAGCATCCGCGACGTGATAGCCTTCCCGAAAACCCAGCGAGGCACCTGCCCCCTGACCGGCGCCCCAGCCAACGTGGACGAAACCCAGCTACAAGAACTAGATCTGAAAATAATCCACCCACCCGCGAAAGAAGGCGAAAAATAGGGAATAGGCAACAGGGGTCCACGGATTACACGGATTTTTTTAAATCAAAAAGAAAATCCGTGAAACCGAAGGTTCACTAAATCCGCTTTTAATCCATGAAATCCGTGGACTCTTGATGATAGGCAAGAATGACAAAAAAAAGAACTTCATGCTCTTCGTGTACTTCATGGTGAAATAGTTTGGCTACTCGAAAATCGCTATAACTGGCGCGTGGTCGGAGGGCTTGTGGCCTTTGCGTTGGTCACGGTCGATATATGCGTCGGTACATTTTTTCGCCAGGGTTCGCGTCGTCAGGATATGGTCGATCCGCAGGCCTCTGTTTTTCGCAAAGCCGAGTTGTCGATAATCCCACCAGCTGAACAGGCCTCCTTCGGGATGCTTTTGACCAAACACATCCACCAGGCCCCATCGGCAAAGTTCATCGAATTTGTTCCGCACCGCCTGGCAGCCCATGCCGGTGGCTCGCCATGGCTGTGGGTTGGCCGCGTCGCAGTCGCGCGCGATAATGTTCGTATCCCCGCAGATAACCAATGACTCCTCGGGCGAGTATTCCTGTCGCAGCATATCGCCCAGCGCGTCCAGCCAGGCTAGTTTGTAGGAGTAGCCATCGGAGGTCATGTCCGAGCCGTTGGGCACATAAACGCAGATAATCCGCACGCCGTCGACACTCGCAGAGATGAGTCTAGCCTGGTCGTCGCTGTCCAGCGGGGCAGCGAGGTCAGTGGCGGGTTTTATATCGCCAGGCTCGGCGCGGGAGAGAATCGCAACGCCGTTGTAGCTCTTTTGGCCAATCATTACAGCGTGATAGCCCGCCCGGGCGATGTCCTCGAAGGGAAACTGATGTTCCTGACACTTGAGTTCCTGCAGGCAGAGCACATCGGGCTTATGCTCGCCCAGCCAGGCAATGAGCCTATCCAGCCGAGACCGAACCGAGTTAACGTTCCATGTCGCTATTTTCAAAATAGGCTCCCTTGGGTAAGTATAAGTCGGAGTCCACGGATTACACGGATTTACAAAGAAGATTACACTGATTTTTGATTTAATCAAAAAAATCCATGAAACCGAAGGTTCACTAAATTTGTTTTTTTATCTGTGAAATCTGTGAAATCTGTGGACTCTTGATAGGCACGTTGACAATAGTGGTTCACGGATTTCTTGACTTTTTTGTCGATCTGGCCGATGATGCCTGGCTTGATTTCTCGACCAGTGTCGAGACGGGTAAGGATATCAGAAAAACGGCGAGAAGGTTATTCAAAAAATGTTGGAAAAGGTACAGCAGGACAGGCAGAAGAAGTTGGAGCAGATTCGTCAGCTGGGCATCGACCCGTATGGCTGGCGGCAGGATGGCCTCGAGCCGGCGGAGTCTATACTCGCGAGGTACGAGGATCCGCCGGAAGGCCAGGAGTCTACCGCCCGGGCCAGGATGGCTGGTCGCGTGGTACTGCTGCGAGACATGGGCAAGATGATGTTCGCCCACCTCCGCGACAGCAGCGGGCAGATACAGATAGCCCTGCGAAAAGACGCCCTTGGCGAGCAGTGGGCCTTGGCTAAGCTGTTGGACCTGGGCGATATCGTCGGCGTCGAGGGCGTAGTTCAGCGCACGCGAACCGGCGAGATAACTATCTGGGCGGACGAGCTGAAAATGCTCTGCAAAAGTCTCCTGCCAATGCCCGAAAAATTCCATGGCTTGCACGATGTCGAGATGAGATACCGCCAACGATACCTCGACCTGATGACCAACCCCGATTCCATGGCCAACTTTCGCAAGCGAATCGATATCGTCGAAATCATCCGGCGGGAGCTGAAAGACCGCCGATACCGCGAGGTTGAAACGCCGATGATGCAGGCTATCTACGGTGGGGCTGCGGCGAGGCCTTTCACTACGCACCATAACTCGCTCGACTGCGATATGTTCCTGCGGATCAGCCCAGAGCTGTATCTCAAACGGCTACTCGTTGGCGGCATGGAGCGAGTTTTTGAGATAAACCGCAACTTCCGCAACGAGGGCCTGAGCACGAGACACAACCCGGAATTTACCATGATGGAACTGTACGAGGCATACGCTGACTACAATGTCATGATGGAAATCGCGGAGCAACTTTTCACCGTCGCAGCGAAGGAAATTTGCGTCCCAGCTTTATTGGCCCAGCGAGAGGCCCGGCTGGCGGAGATAGAGCAGATAAAAACCGACGCCGACCGACAGCTGCGAAACAAACGCAGCCCGAAGAGCGACGAGGAAAAACAGGCTGACCACGACGCAGCCTTGGCTGAGTATGAGCGGGCCAAGGCAGAGGCTCCCCAGACTCCGTTGTTCCAGGCGGCGGACGCTTGCCAGGCCGGCGGGCTGGTGTTGCCATATGGCGAGGAGCTTATAAATTACGCGGCGCCCTGGCGGCGGGCGAAGTATGCCGACCTGTTAAAGGAACACGCCGGCGTGGATATCGGCGACATTCCAGCGGTGCGGGAAAAGGCTAGGCAGCTCAACATTAAAGAGGAAAAGCTGGGCGACGCTGTGGTGGTTAATGAGGTTTTCGAAGCCACCGTAGAGCAGCACCTGGTGCAGCCTACTTTCGTGTGCGACTACCCAGCGGAGCTTTGTCCGCTGACTCGTCGAGACCCCGCCGACGACAGCATCGCGTTGCGATTCGAGCTGTTCATCGCCAAGATGGAAATCGCAAACGCCTACACCGAGCTGAACGACCCAGCCATCCAGCTGGAGAATCTCGCAGGCCAGGTCAGGGGCGAGGACGAGGAAACGATGCGAGTGATGGACGAAGATTTCGTTACAGCTCTCAGGCACGGCATGCCCCCAGCGGGCGGAATGGGCATCGGCATCGACCGAATGGTAATGCTCCTGACAAACACACAAACCATCCGCGA
>JAOZNE010000331.1:0-1956 GCA_029933955.1 Phycisphaerae bacterium | reverse complement strand
CAGGCGACAAAGGCGTTGCCACCAGGGTTTTTCCACCTGTCCTGGCGGGCGTTTTTATCCATAGGTTTTTTGCCCTCACGCGGGCCCCAAGTTGTCCCGTCCAGATAATCGCCATTCATGCAATACCTGAGGCTTTGATCCCACATCTGGCCTATCTCTAGCGGTTCCTGAGATGGGCAGTTAAAAACACCAAACGCACCGGGGTCTTCGAGATAATTCGTCTCGTTGTACACATCCGGGCAAAGGTCCCAGGGAGGATTTCCGCCCCAAGGGCGATACACCCCCATTTCCCCTTCTTCGCTCCCCATCAACATGCTGACAAATGTCCATCGCCCATTATTCCACGAATAAAACGGAAAATACTCATGGTCGTTGGCGAAGAACAGGCAGTAGTTTCCTACCGTCCGTTGATTGGACGCGCACACCACAGCCTTGGCTAGTTCCTTAGCGGTCTTCAAGCTGGGCAGGAGAATACTCACCAACAGCGCGATGATGGCGATGACGACGAGAAGTTCGATGAGAGTGAAGCCGCGTAAAATGCGAGTGAAACCGCGCGGGCTTTGATGTCGGGATAACGCGTTGCGTCTCATAGCTCAAGTCTCCCTGATCCGTATTTATCCGTGGCATGGGCGTCTCGCCCATGTTTTTTTTTGACGGGATAACAGGATTTACAGGATGAGCTTAAAAAAAATCCTGCCAATCCTGTTGTCCTGTCTAAAGTCTTTTTTTCAATAATCCGTTTTCGCGTTCTTTCGTGTGTTTCGTAGTTTGTTGTTTTTCTTTCGAAAAAATCCATGTTTATCCGTGGTTTTTTTTCACGTCTTTTGTGGCGGGCCTAGCGACGCTCGGGAGATTAGCTCGACTGGCAGCACGCGGTGTTGCGTTTCCGATTGCGGGCTGGCTAGCTGCGAGAGCAACATTTCCATCGCAATTTGGCCCATCTCTGTAACAGGCTGACGCACCGACGCCAATGGCGGGTCCAGCAGCGAAGCTATCGGCGAGTCGTCAAAGCCGACGACGCTGACGTCATGCCCGATACGCAGGCCCATTTTTTTCAGCTCCAGATAGCTGTGGGCAGCGGGGTTGTCGGAACTGTAAAACAAGGCTGTGGGAGGGTCGGGCAGGGCCATGACCTCTCGCGTGCAACGACACTCAAGCTCCCGCCAATCGCTTCTCGTCGCGTCGGTAGCCAGCTCCTTTACCAGCGACCGGTCGAACGGCAGCCCAGCGTCGCCGATGGCATCGCGAAAACCCTCAAGCCTTTGGCGACTCGTTTCGGCAATCTGCATATTGCCGAGAACCCCAACCCGGCGGTGCCCCAAACGCACCAGCTCCTGGCCGACCGCGTAGCCGCCTTGATAGTTGTCGGAGACAATTGAATTCACGTTAATTTCGCGCAGGTCGCTGTCGACCAGCACAAAGGGATAGTTCGCCTGCTTGAGCTGGCAAAGGGCTTCGGCGAATCGGTTGTCGTAGTGCAGTCGGCTGATGATAGCTCCGTCGGCGAAGTCGGTCGGCAGCCTTTTTATGATGTTCAGGTCCATCTCGATGTTTCGCCTGGCGTCGTAGATGTGTACCTCGACGCCTCGCTGCCCGCCGAAATCCTGAGCACCCTGAGCTACCTGAATTTGCAAATAATCTTCGAGATTGGGCACGATAATTTTCACTCGGCAGGTGACGGCGCTGGCTTCTCTGACAAAAACGCCCTTGCCCGCACGACGCTCGACCAGGCCCTCCCGAATCAGCATCGCCACCGCCTTTCGCGCAGACGAGCGACTAAGCCCTTCGCTACGGGCCAAGGCGTTTTCCGTAGCGATCATCTCGCCCGGGGAAAAGTCGCCATTACGAATAGCCTCTTCAAGACGCACAAAAAGCGGATAGTAGACCGCCTTTTTCGAGTACGCGGCTGAACCTGTTCGCACACAAGTGTCTTCCATGGTTGTATTATCTCCGCCC
>JAOZNE010000330.1:0-1957 GCA_029933955.1 Phycisphaerae bacterium | reverse complement strand
GCCTGGGCCAACTCGACAGCCTGGCCCACCGTCTCGAAAGCGGAAAAATTAGGCGGCAAGTGAATATGCGAATTAACGCCAGGCCGAGCCAGCGGCGCCAAACCAACCTCCGCCAAACCACGCAACTCGTCCACGCCACCAACGCTACGAAGCACACCCAACGCCTCTTGTAATCCCTTGCTCATCGCCGCCTCTATTTTTGTTTCTTGTCATTCCCACAAAGGCGGGAATCCATTCTGTTTCTGCTTATTTGCTTTTTCAAAAAAATTCGTGGTTATCCGTGTCCATTCGTGGTTCGCTTCTTTCGCTTTTACTGATTACTGATTACTGACAACTGACAACTTTTTCACTCAACCGTAATCTTATGAACTTTCCTGGGCGGCAGGTGCAACGCCATGCCCAGGGCGTCCTCAGCTGATTCTTTTATCGCCTCGCTGATGGTCGGATGCGCGAAGATCGCTTCCGCCAGGTCGCTCGTGGAAGCCCGGGTGTGCAACATGCAACCCGCCGCAGCTATGCACTCGGTAGCGTTATGGCCGAGCATGTGCACGCCAAGCAACTCGTCGGTCTCGCGATGACGCACGACCTTCACGAACCCCTCGCCATGGCCAACCGCCATGGCCTTGCCCAGGTGCCCGATAGGAAACACGCCAATGGAAATCGGCAAACCCCGCTGGCGGGCCTGGCTGGTAGTCAAGCCAACCGCTCCGATCTCCGGGAAAGTGTAGACCGCGCCGGGCACGGGCGAGTCGTAAACCCGACAATGGCCCAGGGCGTTTTCCACCGCCACGACGCCCTGTGCACTTGCAGCATGGGCGAGCAAACATCGTCCGTTGGCGTCGCCGATACAATAGACATCAGCCGCTGAAGTTCGCATGTCGTCGCCGACAGTTACAAACCCGCGATCGGTCGTTATGCCCACGTTTTCCAGACCAATCTCGTCCGTCATGGGCCGCCTGCCAATCGAAACCAGCACCTTGTCCACCTCCAAAGTTTGAGCAGCCTGGCCAGCCTCGGCGATGGTAACCACAGCCCCGCCATCAGAGGCGACGATGCTCTCGACCTTCGTGCCGACGTGAATGGCCATGCCGCGCCGCCGGAAATCCTTCGCCAGGGTCAGCCCAAGCTCATCTTCCATCCCCGGCAGGAGCGTCGGCAACATTTCCACCACGGTAACCGCCACGCCGTACTGGTGCATCATGCAGGCGAACTCACAGCCAATGACGCCGCCGCCGACGATCAACAATCGCTTGGGCAACGCAGGCCAATGCAACGCTTCGTCGCTGGTGCAAACCAGGTTCGGATCGCCAGGCCAGGCATCGATGCGTATCGGAGCCGAGCCGGTGGCGACGATGATTTTATCCGCGGAAAACAGCTCCGCCGGGCCACCATCGGTAACAGCGACCTTGCCGGGTGAGTCTATTTTCGCCAAGCCCGTAAACAGCTCAACGCGCCGGGCTTTGAACAAGCCCGCGATGCCACCGCGGAGATTTTTCAGCACTTTATCCTTACGCTTCTGAATAGCTGACCAGTCGAAACTGACATCGCCATCGACCGAAACGCCGAGTGAACGGCCTTGGGAAATTCGGTGCATCAACTCCGCCGGAGCCAACAAAGCCTTGCTGGGAATACAGCCATTGTTCAGACAAGTCCCGCCAAGGTGCCCCTTCTCAACCACCGCCACAGACGCACCCATCTGCCCAGCTTTGAGAGCTGCAATATACCCGCCAGGCCCGGCACCTAACACCGCTATATCAAAATGCTTCATGTTTTAAATCCTAAATACGAATATCAAAACTTTAAACAAATCCGAATATCAAATATCGAAATTCTAAACAAATATTAAATTTGAAATATCAAAATCCAAAACGATGCCAAATACTGAACTGTTGTTTTGTTTTGAACATTTGAATTTTGAACATTCGATATTGTTTCGGATTTCGGATTTCGATATTCG
>JAOZNE010000329.1:0-1960 GCA_029933955.1 Phycisphaerae bacterium | reverse complement strand
TGGACGGTCGAGAGAAGTTCCATTCCGTAAGGAGTTTCAAACCCGCCGATAAGTTCAACGACCCTATCAAATCGCTCTCGCGTAACCGGGTGTGCCTGAAGAAACTCTTCGGCCTTTTTGGCCGAGTTTGGCTTGAGTTCGATCTGTTTATCCGGGGCGTCCTCGGCATCTCCGTAGCCCGTGATAAAATGGCCCTCAATGTGGCTCAACACATGTCGAAGATTGGCAGCATAGGGACCGTATGGGGCCTTTGTGTATTTGAGTTTCAGTGGCTCTCCTGCGGCTTGCATGAAGTACATCAGCTTGTGAATCTCCAGCAGGGAGACGAACGGGTCCATCAACGCGCCCAGATACCGTCTCATCAGCCCAAGCAAAGCAGCACGTCCGACGGTCATATTGGGCGTTCTCTTCTCTTTAGCCATGGTTTCTGCAGCAGGAGAACCCTTGGGCTCGAAGACCAACACCTGGACATTTTCCAGTTCAGCGAACGCTTGTTCAATTCGCGTCCGAACTTCGTTCCACGCCAGGCCACCAAGGCCACATCCCAGAGGGGGGATAGCAATTGACCGGATATGGTGTTGACGCACCAGCTCGACAAGGGCTACGAGACCTCCCTCGATGTCTTCCAATTTGCTTTTGCTCTTCCAGTGTCGTTTGGTCGGAAAGTTAATCACCAGCCTGGGGTTCTCCAGGCGACCGAGATCACAGACGTGCATTTGGCCGGGTTGTAACTCCCCGCGAGCACAGACCGCTTTGTAGGACTTAAAGCACTCCGGAAATGCCTTGCGGAATTGCAGAGCGATACCTCTGCCCATAACGCCAACGCAGTTGACGGTGTTGACCAGGGCCTCGGACTCCGCCTTCAAGATGTCGCCGTGTGTGAGTTCAATCATTGTGCTACTCTAAGTCTAATAATACCAATTCGCTTCAACATTGACCAGAGGTTTGTGGCCTGCCGAGCAGATAATTTTCTCCACTTGTGCTTTCATCCGTGAATCAAGCACTCCAATACACTCGATAAGTTCCCAGGGGAATGAATCGTGCATCAGAAACTCTGCCTGCTTGCCTTCTTGAATGACGGCATCGCGAAAATCCGTGGCCGCGACTGCATGCCAGTCTATTTTATCCAGGCCACATTCACTGTTGTAGAACTCCGCAAGAGCGTTGGCCGCATTATGATCTGATATAGCCCATCGTCGGTCATTCTCTTGGCTCCATTGAATTACCTTGTGTAGGTCTGCCTGTAGATGGACGATGGGCCGCTGTCCGCCTCGGTATGTTAAGCTCTCGTGGTTTGCCATGTAGAGAATATACAGCATGATCGATCGTGGGCAGAAGTAGAAAGGTGCATAATCGCCGACTCGGGTGCATGGATGACACGCTACCTCAATTTCCTTCAATCGTCTGCGCTTGATGGTGGACATGCCGATCACCTTATGATTGGATTCAGCAGCCAGCATCCGCGCATCGGAAAGCAACTGCCCTGTCCCGGTGATGTCGGACAGATTGTCCACATGCGTGATATGGTATATCTTCGGATTGTTCGGCGGTGCTGTCATTGCGATTTCGTTGATTACCAGTTATTCCTGTTTTGTTGCGAAGGCCCCAGGCCAGCCGCCGTGGGCTTCGATGACCTTGTCGATTTCAGCCATGATGCGGATGGTTTGCTTGAGGGCTTCGGTCGTTTTGCAATAGTGTTCGATTTCGTCAAAGGAAAGCTCTCGGCCCTTGCGGTCCTTCAGCCACTTGGCACAAACCTGATACCCGCCGACATGAAACTCCCAGACCTCCGGCCGAACCCCCTCAAAATACTGCTCCTCGTTGATATACCCCCTCCCCTTCTCTGCCCTTTCTCCATCCACAACATACTCCGCCAAATCTGGTTTTCTGCCTCAGTCCCCTTTTCACAACTCTCGATGAATATCCTTACTATCTGGCCAAAGACGATGTCTAATTCTCT
>JAOZNE010000328.1:0-1962 GCA_029933955.1 Phycisphaerae bacterium | reverse complement strand
CCGGCTTGGGCAGCCCAGTCCAGGCTGTCGGGGAAGGGGAAAAACGCGTCGGACGCCAACGCGCAGCCTGTGGTGTCGTGGTCGCCTTTGGCGCCGCTATATTGCTTGGCTATCTGCCCAGCCAGGAACGCGGAGTTCACTCGGCTCATCTGCCCTGCCCCCGCGCCGAGCAGGGCGTTGTCCCTGGCCAGGACGATGGCGTTGGATTTTACGTGCTTGCAAACCAGCCAGGCGAATTTCAGGTCTGCCATCTCCCGCGCGTCGGGCTGGCGTTTGGTTACGACCTTCCAGTTCTCGGTGTTCAGGCCCAGCAGGTCGCGGTCTTGCACCAGCAGGCCGCCGACCACGAACTTGGTGAACTTTTCCGTGTTTCTGGGCGTCTCAGCCGAGGCGTCTGAGCTACAAAACGGGCCTACTTCCAGCAGGCGGACATCCTGGCCCCAGCCTTTCCGGGCTTGGATAATCTCAACCGCGCCGGGTTCAAAACTCGGAGCCAGGATTATCTCGGCGAAGAATCCCCCAGCCCCAGCGGCTTTGCCCCACCGCTGATATGTCTCGGTGATGGCGGTGGCCAGCTCGCAAGTTACGGGCCTGTTGACAGCTACGATGCCGCCCATCGCTGCGTTTACGTCGCCGTAGTAAGCTTTGCGATACGCTTCGACGAGGTCGCTGTCGACAGCGCAGCCTGCCGGGTTGGCGTGTTTGATGATAGCCACGGCTGGGTCTGGAAACTCTTTTATCAGCTCGAGCGCGCCGTTTGCGTCGAAGTAATTGTTATACGAAATGCTCTTGCCGCTGATCAGCTTGGCCCGGCCTATGCAAGGTTCGTCTTCCACATCGGCAGCGGTATAAAACGCGCCGTCCTGATGCGGGTTCTCGCCGTAGCGAAGCTCGCAGGATTTGGCGTAGCTGAAGCTCATTCGGCTGGGGAACTTTTCTTCCGTTTGCTCGGCCAGGTATGTGCTGATGGCGGTGTCGTACGCGCAGGTCAGCGAGAATGCCTGGGCGGCGAACTTGCGTCGCAGCTCGAAGGTGCTTTGGCAGTCGTTGGCTCGGAGTTCGTTTAGCAGCTCGTCGTATTGGTTCGTGTCTGTTACGACGGTAACGTAGCGGTGGTTCTTTGCTGCAGCTCGGACCATCGTAGGCCCGCCGATGTCTATCATCTCCACCGCTTCAGCTGGGGTGCAGCCTGGCTTGGCGATGGCTTGGGTGAACGGATACAGCGAGACGCACACGAGGTCGACCAGCTCGAGGTCGTATTTTTCGATGTCAGCCTGGTGGGCGGGGTCGTCGCGCAGGGCCAATATCGAGCCATGCACTTTTGGGTGCAGCGTTACGACGCGATGGCCTAGCATTTCCGGAAAGCCCGTCCAGTCTTTGACATCTCGCACCACGATGCCAGCTGCTTCGATAGCCCGGGCAGTGCCGCCGGAGGATATTATCTCCACGCCGAGGTCTACCAGCGACCTGGCGAAATCTTCGATGCCCGTTTTGTCAAACACGCTGATAAGTGCCCGGCGAACTTTTACGTTTTCCATCGTTTGTTCCTTTCGGTAGCTGGTTGTTGGTTAGTGATTGTTGGTTAGTGGTTCTGTCCCGTTCCAGAAGAGCGAGCCAGTGTAGCGAATAAGACGACGCGGTGTTAGACAAAAATTTCGCTGCCGGTCAGGTAACGCTCCGGTAACTATCGCAATCGAAATCGGCATCGGTATCGGGTGCCATGGTTGCGGTGTTTGCAACCACGTGACGAATTGCAGTAACCGTTCACGCTATTTTTTTTCAGCCTGAAAGGCCAACATACACTTTCATTCTGTCATAACTCTTCAAAATTTATTGAAAGGCCGTGAACGGTTACATGTTTTTTGGGTTTTTTTTGTCATTCCCGCGCAGGCGGGAATCCAGTTTGTTCTTTTTCTTCTTCGTCATTCTAAATTCGTTATTGATTCGGCATTCGGGCTTCGT
>JAOZNE010000327.1:0-1964 GCA_029933955.1 Phycisphaerae bacterium | reverse complement strand
CAGATACTTCCGTATTCAATAGCGAATCAGCTACCCAACATTGTTCGTGGGATACCTGCCCTTTGTATAGATGGAGAAGAGAATGCTCTGGTTAAGTGTTTTTACGCTTATTCTGATATTGCCCGAGCAATGCGAAACCCAACCCAGCCTGAGAGAGATTCTTTCAATGAGCCTCTTATTTCAGGGGATTCAGGGAATCCAGGGTTTTTGATTATTGATAGTGAACTAGTATTGATAACCACCTGGACTTATGGTGGCGAAGGTGCCGGGCCTAATTACGGGTATCTAATAGATGAAATCAACGCCGCTATGACTTCGCTTGGTGGCGGGTATCAACTAACTACAAAGGATTTGTCGGCTTATCCGACGTACGACGGTGGGTCTTCGAGTTGATGACAGGTGAATAATGATCGGGCTGAAGTTTAAAAACCAGGGCATGTTTTTCGATTCGCCGAAAGTAATCCTGGCGGTCGACAAAGCTACCCGGCGGGTGTTCAGCAGGTTTGGAGCTTTCGTGCGACGGAGCGCCAAAAGCTCTATTCGTAGGCGAAAACGCATCAGTACCCCTGGCCAGCCGCCGAGCAGCCATACCGGGCTGCTGAAAAAGTTTATCTGGTTCGGATACGAGCCGAGCAACAAAAGCGTGGTAATAGGCCCGGTGATGTTGAACAGCAAAAGCGGCAACGCACCGGAAGCCCTGGAGCACGGCGGCATGTCGATTGTGCTTGATGGCCTGCGAAAAAACAGGAAGAAGCGAAAGATAAATATCGCAGCCAGGCCGTTTATGGGCCCAGCCTTTGAGAAGGAAAAACTAAAACTGCCCGCGATGTGGAAAGACAGTGTTGGGCAATAAGTAATAGGCAAGTAGGCAATAGGCAATAGGAGTAAGTAAAATGGCAGAATTCGTATTAGGCATGAATGCGGCGTTGTATCAGGGCGTTGCGGGCGCGACGGCTCCGGGGTCTATGACGCTGGTGGACAATGTTCGGGATGTAACAGTCAACATGGAGGCTGGCGAGTCGGACGTTACAACTCGCGGCAATTCCGGTTGGCGTGCGACGGCTCCGACTTTGCGGGAATGTACCGTCGAGTTTCAGATGGTGTGGAGGCCTGGCGATGCGGTTTTCGAGGCTATAAAAGAAGCGTTTTTGACAGCTGGGACGGTCGCCCTGGTGGCGTTGGATCAGGCGCATACTATAACCGGCGCACAGGGGCCACTTGGTGATTTTGCGATTACCAACTTCACTCGCAACGAGGCGTTGGAGGAAGCCATCGTCGCGGATGTTACGGCAAAACTCGCACGGTTCGAAGAATGGCATGAGGCATAACTATGAAAACTTTCAAGGATTCCACTGGGCGAGACTGGAAAATCTCGCTGACGCTCGGCTCGGCCATGGCGGTCAAAGATCTTTTGGGCGTTGACCTTTTGCAGCCCGAACAGGGCGACCCGCCATTACTGACGAGACTTGGCACGGACGAGATGCTTTTGGGCGAGGTACTTTGTGCGTTGCTGGCTGACCAGTTCGAGGCCAACGGCGTAGACGGCCCGGAAGTTCGCCGAGCGTTCGACGGCAAAACCCTGCTGGCGGCACAGACGGCGTTTTACGATGAGCTGATAGATTTTTTCCGCAGCCGCGGTCGGACGGACAGGTCAACGGCGGTCGCGAAGCAGGCGGAGATGATCAAGCTGGCCGTGGCGAAACTCCAGGCGAACATCGAAAGCATCGACGCGGCGGAGGTGATATCTGGCGCGATGTCTGGCAGCTCGCCGGCTCCGTCAGCGTAGACCCGCGACCGTTGACCCTGCGGCAACTGCTGTGGATGTCCGAGGGCCATAGCCAGGCGGCCTGGAACCACACGGCGGTGATTTGCACGATGATTCACAATGTGAATTGCACGAAGAAATCGGAGATGAAAAAACCGACAGACTTCATGCCCAGCAGCGGGAAAAACGATTCGGCGAG
>JAOZNE010000326.1:0-1967 GCA_029933955.1 Phycisphaerae bacterium | reverse complement strand
ATCCACCAGACCGCAGCTGGCTTTATCTGCGCGGGCAGATGGGAAGACATGGAAATCCTCTCAGGCCACCCCTGGCAGATGCGTCTCGCACCAGCCTATAAACCAGCCACAGCCAGGCTTAGCATGCAACTAAACTTCCAGGAATTTTTCGACGCCCGGGAGGACGATTCCAGCTGGATAACCTCGTCTGAAAAACCCACAGGCCAAGGCTGGATGCCAGGCGGAAGTTGTTGGCATGGAGACTCACCAGGCCTGGCCTTTGGAACCATGCCCTGGCACGACATGCAGCCCAGGGGCATCCCGAACCTGGGCAACACACCCCTGCCATACCGCCGGATAGTTTCCACCGCCCGGGGCAAGTGCTCGCCGGGCTGGGCGGAACAGACGAATCTGGCCCTGCCCTTGTTTACTGAGCTGCCGCCCAGCCGATGGCGACGGCGCAAGGTCGAGCCAGCTCCCCTCAAAAAGACCCGCGCAAAAACCCCTCCATCCGAGTTGTCAGTCAATCTTCCCGCAGCTGGGGCTGGCAAGTTCGCTGCTACCTGTTTAGACCTGGGCAAGCTCGGCGTCGGTACGCTGATGGTCCAGGCTACGGGAGTCGCGGGCGAGATTGTAGATTTTTTCTTCACCGAAGCTGTGCGAGAAAACGGCAAGCCCGTCCTGGCCGCGGGGCCTGAATACGCCTGCGGGGCCGCGCTTGTCGCCAGGCTGGTGCTGGGCGAAGGTGAGACGAACTTTGAAACTTTTCAAACGATAGGCCATCGCTATGTTATGGCTATCGCGCGGGAGACGAGCAAACCCATTACGCTCAAGCTGACCCATCGCGAGACTCTCTACCCGATGAAAATCCGCGGCAAGTTCCACTGCAGCGACGACGTCCTCAACGACATCCATGCTATCAGCACCCGCACGCAGCAGGTCTGCATGCTCGACGCCTATGTCGATACGCCCTGGCGGGAGCAAGCCCAGTGGTGGGGCGACGCCCGCGTCCAGGCGCAAAACACGTTTCACCTCTCCGGCGACACGCGGCTGCTCGCTCGCGGCATCGACAGCATCGCCGCCCAGGCTCTGCCCAACGGCCTGACGTTTGGCCACACTCCGACGGTCGCCTATGGTTGCGTCTTGCCGGACTTCAGCCTGACCTGGATACTCACACTGTGGGACTACTATTATCAAACCGGCGATATTTCGCTCTTCGAGAAACATTGGCCCAGGGTCAAGCGGGTGCTGGAATATTTCGCAACCGAGGGCAGAGGCAAGAATGGCTTGCTGAAATACGACGAGCGATATTGGCTGTTCCTGGACTGGTGCGACATCCAAAAGCAAGGCTATCCGACGGTGTTGAACCTGTGGTACCTGCTGACGCTGGAGAAGCTCATCGCCCTGACCTCGCTGGCGGAGATTGTTACCCCGGGCGAGAAACGGGAAATTGCCCGCGCGTACGAGGCTCAAAAAAAACTCGTGCTACGGAAACTTTGGGACCGCCAGGCCAAGCTGTTCCATGACGGCCTGAGCCTTGACGGCGAGGCTGCGGCGCGATGTTCCATCCACAGCCAAACCCTGGCGATGATGTGCGGGCTGCACGAAAAACATCACCAGCACATGATAAACAAAAAGCTCAGGCCTTACCTGCGAGGCAGCAGGGTCGCCTCAGCCAAGCCCAGCTCGTTTTGGGTAACGTACGTTTACGAACTGATGACCCAGCAGGGCTATGGCTCGGACGTGGTGGGGCATCTCCGCAAACACTGGGAGCCTATGATTCCCTTCGGCGGGTGCTGGGAAGTTTTCAGCGGCCTCCAGCCAGAGGGCCAACCCGGCGGCGCTGCGCAAGACGGCGACGCTGGCGGGATAGGCAATACAAGCACCAGCCACGCCTGGGCGGCACATCCGATTTATCATCTCGCCCGAACGCTGGGCGGAGTTTCCCAGGCAGAGGTAGCCTGGCGGCGGGTGAAGTTCGCACCGGT
>JAOZNE010000325.1:0-1970 GCA_029933955.1 Phycisphaerae bacterium | reverse complement strand
GACGTTGGTGATTTCGTTTGATATGACCAATCAGGATTCGTCCGAGAAGGTCTGGGCAAGAGGCCATCTTGCAGTGCTGACCCTGGCGACGCTGGCGGTGATCTTCCTGGGCGGCACGCAGATAGCTATGGGGGTTCACGACCGCACCGCGATGTTTTGGCTGACCAGGCCACTGCCTCGCTGGCGATTCGTAATGGGAAAGTTCCTGGGCTCGTGCGTGCTAGGCTGGGCTATCGTGCTGGGGTTCGGGTTGGTTTGTGTAGCGTTGTTCGCAGCGATAGGCAAAGCTCCGGGGGGGGGATATTACATTTGGCTGGGGGCGGACCTGTTGCGGATAATCGTCTTGGCAGCGATGCTGACTTTTCTATCATCAGGCTTGGGCTACATGGCTTCAGCTATGGTCGGGGGCATTATCTGCCTGGCGGGGTGGTTCACCACATTCCTGCCAATCTTCGCCAAGTTGGTAGGGCAGAACCCAACAGGCTGGGTGCTCTGGGGCATATACCTGGCGATTCCAAACTGGGAACATTTCGGCAGCGGACTGGAGATAGCGTGCACCCCGGGATATTGGCTAGCCCTGACAGCCTACAGCCTGGCTTACACATGGTTCTTTGTAGTCCTGGCTATACTAGTATTCCAATGGCGAGACCTGAGCTAGGAACCGGTTGACTGGTGGGTTGGTGAATTTGTTTTTCCTGTCATTCCCGCGAAGCTTGTCCTCGACCTGATCGGGGAGCGGGAATCCATTCTCTCTTGTCATTTGCCTATTTGCCTATTCCTCAAAGGTACTGGTCGATAACGCTTTTGAGATTGGCGAGTGATTGTTTTTCCAGTTGGCGGACTCTTTCCCGTGTTAAGCCTACGATTTGGCCTATTTCTTTGTAGGTTCTCAGCTTGGGAGTTTTGCCAGACCAGGCCGAGCCGGGCTGCTCGTCCAACCCGAACCTCAGGACGAGTATTTCCCGGCAACGGTCGTCAAGTTTAGCGAGAATTTTTTCCACAGTCGGGTCAGCAGAGGCATCGAGCATTTTTTGCTCGGGCAACTGGGCTGTTACGTCAACTAACATCTCCGCCGCTGCCTGGGTTTCGTCCGAGCCTATCTGCGACGGCGAGCTGGCAGCCTGGAGACCCTGCTGAACGATGTTCGCCTTTCGCTGGGATATCCGCAGTTCCCGGGCGATTTCCTCTGTCGAGGCAGGCCTGCCAAACTGAATCTCCAGCTCGCGAGACGCCCTCCGCCAGCGGGATATCAGCTTGGCTAAATAGGCGGGAATATGAACGGGTTGGCCCGCGTTTATCAGGGCCTTTTTGATAGCTTGCTTTACCCACCATGCTGCATAGGTGCTGAACCGCACCCCAGCTTCGGGGTCAAAGTCTTCCACCGCCCGCAGCAGGCCCAGGTTGCCCTCAGCTACCAGGTCGCCCAGGGTCATCCCGGGCGTGGAGTAGTCTTTAGCTATCCGCACCACCAGGCGCAGATTGGCCCGAATCATCTGCTCGCGAGCAATAGGGTCGCTGTGCTCGCGAATCAGCCTGGCCAGCTGCCGCTCTTGCTTAGCGGACAATAGCGGGGTGGACTTTATGTGGTCCAGATACCAACCCAGACATGGCGAACTTGTACCAGTAGCCATAGTTTCCTCTATCTTTTTCCTCGAATCAATCTAAACAGGGCGTCAGAGATATTTTCGTCCGAAAACCAGAGCAACATTAATAAGAAAACAGGGAATCAGTTCGCACCTGTCCTGAACATCCAGCCGACCGAAAAGCCGGCCAAAATGAGTTCGCGCCGTGGGTACGGATATCTCCTGTTCTCTGGCGATTTGTTGGTCCCCGTAGCCCAGGAAAACGTACCGCATAATCTCCGCCTGCCGAGGCCTTGGCCAGAAATTTTCAACAAACAAAAGATTATTGACATCCCAAGTTTGTAGGAGGGCGGATTCAACTCTCAAGTGCGACACATGAGTGGAATA
>JAOZNE010000324.1:0-1972 GCA_029933955.1 Phycisphaerae bacterium | reverse complement strand
TGGGACCAACCCCGCCGACGCAGCCAAGGCGTTGCAAATGTGGCGAAAGTTGGCCAGCTACGCACCAGCCCAAGCCTCGCTAACCGTCGACGCCAGGCCAGGTCAAGCTTCGGGATATCTCCACCCGGACGGCGCGATTCTCGATTGGCTCGAAGCTATCCGGGCCGGCAAGCGACCCGCGCCAGGCCCGGACCGCCAAGCCCTCGCCGAGCAGCGACGCATGGGAACCATCGCCAAACACATAGCCACCGCCGCAGGCGACAGCTCGTGCATCGCACAACCCGGAGAGACGATAAGCAAAACCGCCGGGCCATTGTCGATATCCCTTACCGCCCCTGTTGGTTGGAGTCGAGACCGCTCAGCCGAGCGAGCTTACAACCCAAAAGGCCTCGCAGCCGACCAGGCCGGTCTGCCGCTGAAACCTCGCAAAAATCCGTATTGCGAAATCTACATCACCCCCGCCAAGCGCGGGCCGCTTTTTGCTCGCGCGCGGGTTCGCCGGTGGACAGGCTCTGGCGAAGACCTGCTGAGAGACTACAACCTAAGCCTGGCCCGGGCTGAGTATTTTCAGGTCTCGCTAGCCCGCTGGCAGCAAGGCCCCTGGGCGTTTGAAATTTCTTCCATAATGCAGCCTGGCCAAGACAAATGGAGACGCTGGCTGACCCTCGCCGCGGCAAAAGGCCCCGCAAAAGGCTCCGGGAAAACCAACCCCGCAGGCACACTGATCCTACTAATGGACGCCACCAGCCAAACCAACCCAAAAACCCTAGCTGAGACAATGAACCAACTCCGAAAATCTACCAAGGCAAATAGGCAAGTAGGCAAATAGGGAGTAGTGTACTGGTTCAGCGTGAATTGGACAAATCCGTTTCACAGTTAAGAGACTTTTTCTGCCTTCGGCAGATATTGAATCCGCCTTCGGTGGGACTATTTTGTCAGTTTTTTTTAGGCATAACAAAGCTCTGAATTGTCTCGGGTTATAAAATGGGGCAGCAGGTGTATAACTGCCACCCCAACGACAATTCGTCGCCTTGAGCTGGCTATCCCTGGCAGGTTTCGCTGCCGCAGAGCCTGCTTGGCCAGTTGTCTTGCCCGCACATCCCCCGCCGAGAGAACACCGTCCGTCTTGCCGAATCCGATAATGTTCATGTTTCGTCCTTTGTTACCAAAAAATGCTAAAAAAACGCTAAATATTGTCAAACAGGCCAGTTTGACTATACTATACCCCAGCACAACTATCTTGGAAACGAAGAAAGGCTGACGGGAAAGCAGTTGACTGGTTGATTGGTTAACTGGTTGACTGGTTGACTGGTTTAAAAACAAAAACGGCAAACTACGAAACACGCGAAAGAACGCGAAAACGAATTATTATAAAAACAGAGCCTGTTGCACAATTACCCAAGATTTTCATAAGTCTTTTATTTATGTGGAACCAATCGACACAAAATAAGGACTTATGTTAATTGGCTAGAATTATGCAACAGCCTCAACAAAAAAACAGAAGACATGAATGAAGATTCTACATCCAGTGCCTGTTCGACTGGTTCGGGGCGTCGGCTGCCACCTTGGCTGAAGCGTCGGCTGCCGGCTGGGTCTGATGCCCAGGCGGTAAACTCTGTGCGAGTGTTGCTGGACGAGCTGGGCCTGGCGACGGTCTGCGACGGGGCGATGTGTCCCAATCGCGGGGAGTGTTTCGCCAGCGGCACCGCGACGTTTTTGATACTCGGGGACACCTGCACCCGCAATTGCAAGTTCTGCGCGATACCTCCCAAGGACCCCGCGGCGCCCAGGGCCGACGAGCCGGCCGCAGTGGCTACCGCTGCGGAGCGAATGGGGCTGAAGTATGTCGTGATAACATCCGTTACGCGGGACGACCTGCCCGACGGCGGAGCGGGCCACTTTGCCAAAACGATACGGGCGGTGCGGGCCAAGTTGCCCCAGGCCAAAATCGAGGTTCTCGTGCCGGACTTCC
>JAOZNE010000323.1:0-1975 GCA_029933955.1 Phycisphaerae bacterium | reverse complement strand
ACCTGACCGCCCCGCTGGCAACTCCCCGCCAAGGCGGCGCCTCCGCCAACACAGCGGAGATCATCGCAGAGATGCTGGGCAAGTAGGCAAATAGGCAATAGGCAATAGAGAGAATCGGAACGGTAATTATGATAGAGCTTCCTAAAAACGTTATATTGACAGGTCGCGTAATAATCACAACAATATTGTCGGCAGCTCTAATCTATTTACTGTTTATGCGTTTTGTTCCTGAAATGGATTATAACTCGGGGGTTGACAATATGAGCGAATTTCGGAGGAACCTCATAGATATTCGAGTTTGGGCTGCTGCTCTGCTTTTGGGGATTTTAGAAGGTTATCGTTTCTGGAAAACAAGCAAAGATGAATCCCGCCCCTTTCCCTGTGAGTCTGGCGTGCCCATAGCCGACTGGCTCATCCTCAGCTACGATGCTTGTTTTGATTGTCGTGCGGGGGTATAAGGATGAGACTATTTGGTCGGCAGGGCTGACTTTACGCGAGCTGGAGCGGTATGGAGCAGGATAGGCCTGTAATTGGAATTACGATGGGCGACCCCGGCGGGGTGGGGGCGGAGATTATTGTGCGCGCCCTGGGCTGTGCCAAATTGCGCAACCGGGCTAAGTTCGTGATCTTCGGGTTCAGCGATCAGCTGGAATATACCGCAAGTAGACTCGAAATCCCGCTGATAGTCTACCGCGACCACCACGAGGACATCCGCCGATATATCCACGACCTGGTCGTGCTGGACTACGACGAAATCAACATGCCCCCCACCATGCCGCGCGGGCCTAGCAGAGTCGGCGGCAAGGCGTCCATGGCGTTTTGTCTCGACGCGATATCCGCTGCCCAGGCCGGGCTGATAGACGCTATCGTAACGGCGCCGATATCCAAAACCAGTTGGCACGAAGCAGGTCATGGCAAGTACCCGGGCCATACTGAACTGCTGGGAGAGAAGTGCAAAGCCCGACACATAGCGATGATGTTCGTCGCGCCGAAACTGAAAGTCGCCCTGGCGACCATCCATGACCCCATCAGCTCCATCCGCGACAAGTTCACGATAGGCCGCGTCTTCAACCCCATTGAGCTGTCGCACCAGGCCTTGCGAGATTGGTTTGGCATAGACAAACCTCGCATCGGCGTGTGTGGCCTGAACCCCCACGCCGGAGAGAACGGCAATATCGGCGACGAGGAAAATCGCATTATCGCCCCAGCGATAATTATGGCTGGGGAGTCCGGCATCGACGTCCGAGGCCCGTACCCAGCCGACACTATCTACAACAAAGCCCTGGCCGGCGAGTTCGATATCGTCATCGCGATGTATCACGACCAGGGGCTGATACCGATAAAACTGCTGGGCTGGGAAGACGCGGTCAACGTTACGCTGGGCTTGCCGATTATCCGCACCAGCCCGGACCACGGCACAGCTTTCGATATCGCGGGAAAGTTCCAAGCCAACCCCGCAAGCATGGCCGCAGCGATAAACCTCGCAATAGACCTGGCCGATAAAACCCGCTCGCAACCTGGCCATGGAACTCCTTGATACTCCAACTGGTTTGTGCCATAGTCGATCGCGAGGCTGAAATGAAAAAACGAGAATACCGCGTCATTATCGAGCAAGATCCGGACGGTTACTATGTAGCTACGGTTCCGGAGCTGGGTGGGTGTCATACCCAGGCAAAATTGCTGGACGCGCTCATGAAGCGGGTTCGCGAAGCTATCGAACTTTGCCTCGAAGTCGAAAAATCCACCCCCACGCATTTCGTGGGAATGTAAACGATTACGGTGTAACAATGCCAAGGCTCCCGCGACTCTGCGGTAAAGAGCTTATCAAAGCTCTCCGCCGTAGCGGATTTGAAGTGGTACGAATCAAGGGAAGCTATCACTTCCTTCGCCATCCGGATGGCCGGGGCATGGTCGTTCCGCTGCACGCGGGCGAGACAGTCGGGCTGGGCCTACTCAGCGAGATTCTCCGAGACAC
>JAOZNE010000322.1:0-1991 GCA_029933955.1 Phycisphaerae bacterium | reverse complement strand
TTCTCAACAGCCTTCTTTTTGCAGATACACTTCGGCAAAGCAAGCCAGAGAAGAACATGAAAAATGCAAAACAAAAAAGCTGACACTGTGTGCTCTGGCGACGGGAGAAACGGGTATCCCGAGTAAGTATAATTGACCCCCGCCAGAAAATCCGGTCGCTCACCTATCCAATTTTTATCCAATTTTTCTGATGACAGCCGCAGCAGAGCCGTGTAGAATAGGGGATTCCCGTCGATGAACGCCCCGGCGGGCCCGGCTGCCAAAGCCGGTGTGTCATACGCGGATATTTTGAACTCCTTCGGAGAGCTTTATGAGTAAGCCAAGACGCAGAAGAAAAATCGGGTCGAAGAAGCGCCGGGAACGGCGTAATCGTCGCAAGAAGAAGTAGGCTAGTTGCCATGTCAAGTGCCATGCTTCTGCTTGCAGAACCATGTTAGCTACTTCCGCCCGCAAGACAACACACACAAGCCCCGGTCGGCCCGTCAAAACAGACGACCGGGGTTCTTGCTGCGCATAACCCAAGCGTCTTGCCCATGTTTTTCTTTTTTCATTCCCCGGCACTTGTTTTTCTCTCTGCGATCTATGCGTTCTTTCGCGGTAAAATTTTTCTTTTTTTCACATCCAAATCCACAGCGGAGGGTGGCGCTACGCTTTCCGCATTTCCTCCGCCCACTTCAGATACGCTGCGATATGGGCTTCGTAGCCTCTCTCGGTTGGGGTGTAATATGTTTTCTCCACGCCGAGGTAGTCCTGGTCTGGGCTAATGCCGCCGGGGTGGTCGTGACTATATTGATAGCCCTTAGCATTGCCGAATTGCTCCCGCATTCCGGGGTGTGGCGCGTTGCGGAGATGCTTGGGCACAGGTATCGTGCGATTGTTTTTTACGTCAGCCAGGGCTGCGTCCACCGCAAGATACGAAGCGTTGGACTTGGGCGCGCAAGCCATGTATATCGCAGCCTGGGCGAGTGTTATTCGACACTCGGGCATGCCGATCCGGTCGGTTATTTCAAAGGCTGCCGCTGCGACGGATATCGCTCGCGGGTCGGCATTGCCGATGTCTTCGCTGGCGAGAATAGCTATGCGCCGAGCGACGAATCGCGGGTCTTCGCCAGCTGCGAGCATCTTGGCCAGCCAATAAACCGTCGCGTCCGGGTCCGAGCCTCGCATGGATTTTATAAACGCACTGGCTGCGTCGTAGTGCATATCCCCGGAGCGGTCGTACTGAATTGCTTTGGCCTGGATGGACTCCTGTGCCACAGCCAGGTCGAAGATAATTTTCACATCGTCCCTGCCTGCTGAACTTACCTGACTTTTTACGCCAACCTCCAGCGCAGTCAAAGCCCGGCGGGCGTCGCCGTCTGCTGTTTTCGCCAGGTGCTCCAGAGCTTCGTCAGTCGCTTCTATGTTGTATCCGCCCAGGCCTCGCTCCTTATCAGCCAGGGCTCGACGCATCAGCTCCAGCAAGTGTTCGGGCCAAAGACTTTGGAACTGGAAAATCGTGCTCCGACTAAGCAGCGGCGAGTTGATGGTGAAAAACGGATTCTCCGTCGTCGCGCCGATCAAATGTATCACGCCATTTTCGACATCGCCGAGCAACACATCCTGCTGGGCGCGATTGAACCGGTGCAGCTCGTCCATGAACAGCACCGTTCGTCGGCCCGCGCTTACCAGCGTCGCCCGGGCTTGGTCCATTATCGCCCGGACATCTTTCACGCTGCTCGACGCGGCGTTTAGGCTGTGGAAATCGCAATCCCCACTGTGAGCGATAACCGAAGCAAGCGTCGTCTTGCCCGTGCCAGGTGGTCCATAAAAAACCAGGCTCGATAAGCTCTGAGCTTCGAGCATTCGGCGCAGCATTTTGCCCGGGCCAAGGAACTCGTCTTGCCCGAGTATCTCGTCGATAGACCTAGGCCTCATGCGAACGGCAAGTGGCGCACCAGCCTCGATAACCCGATCTTCTTTTTCCGTAAACAAATTCATTTTAAAAAGTT
>JAOZNE010000089.1:0-7849 GCA_029933955.1 Phycisphaerae bacterium | reverse complement strand
GCTATCGAATCCAATGGTTGGATTCGAGAATTATTGTGCAACAGGCTTAGATAACTTTTTTTAATCTATCTTTGGTCTTCTGCTTCGCCATGGGCCTGCGTTTTGGTCTTGTATCAGTTTTTGCTGGATGGCCCGGAGTTTTTCGTCGTCGCTACCGGAGACGGACTCTGCTTTTAACTGCTTCAGCTTAGCCTGGGCTTCTCGTTGCAACACCAAGCCTACCGCGTCGCGTAGGGTTTGCTCGTGGTTGCCCCGCCGTTGACCAGCCAGGGACATCTCCACCAGCACAGGCTGCAGGCTGGTCAGCTCTTCCGTCGCGAGCAGTTCCTCCAGCGATAATTTTCCCGCCAGGCCCAGCTGCCACACCCATCGCGCGATAGTCTGCAGCATCGCGTCGGTAAAATGGTCCGGGTCGATTCGCTCAGCCGCGTCGTCGAACAGGCCTGGCTCGTCCAGCAGCACCTCGAGGATTTCCCGTTGCGGGTCGCCATGGACCCCCTGAGCTGTAGCGGAGCGATGGGCTGGTGTTTGATTATTGGCTCTGGGCCTGGGCTGGGTTCGTCGCAGGCGGCGCATTTGTTGTTGGAGGTCGATAGCGGGGACGTTGAGCATGTGGGCGATGTGCTGGGCCAGGCTTTGTTGTTGAACCACGTCGATGGCGCCGAAACTTTCGCTCGTTACGATAAGCTGCAGGAAATCTTTGATGAGTTCATTTCGGCGGGTCGGATTGTCCGCAGCCCCAGCTTCGCCCAGGGCACGATACCGCTCCTGCCAAACATATTGCAGAGCGTCGGGAGCCTGGTCTATAAGCTCGCGCAGAGCGTCAGGCCCATGGGCCAAGACGAAGTCACACGGGTCTTTCCCAGCTGGTATCGTAGCGACGCGAACGTGAAGTTTCTGCGCGATAAACAATTGCAACGCCCGCTCAGCTGCTGCGGCCCCAGCTGCGTCGGCGTCAAACAGCACGACCACCTCCTGGGCATATCGGCCCAGCAAGCGAACGTGTCGCTCGGTCAGAGCTGTACCCAGCGTAGCGACGATGTTGTCCACCCCAGCCTGGGTGGGCAGGAGCACGTCGAGATAACCCTCGACGACCACAGCTTGCTTCCGCTTGACGATAGCGTCCCGCGCAAAGTTCAGCCCGTAGGCCAGCGAAGATTTGTCGAACATCGACGTGTCCGGGCTGTTGAGATACTTAGCCCGCTCGTCCTTGGCCATAGCCCTGCCGCCGAATGCAACCACCCGCCCGCCCAGGTCGTGAATCGGAAACATCAGCCTGTTTCGGAAGTAGTCATAACAGCCCCCCGCCTCCCGCCGACGCACAAGCCCAGCTGCGACCAACTGCTCCTCGGAAATCCGCTCGCGCCTGGCTTGGTTCAACAAGGCGTCCCACGAATCCGGCGCGTAGCCCAGGCTAAACCTTTTAATAGACTCATCGCTCAGGCCCCGGCCTCGCGCGTAGGCTAGCGTCTCGGCTCCGCCAGGCGAGGCCAGCTGTTGCTGAAAAAACCCCGCAGCCCACTCGGCAACGCCCACCAGGTCGCCCTTGCTAAGCCCAGCTGCGACAGGCTCGGGCGCGTAATCCGTCGGCAGGGGTATATTGGCCCGCTCAGCCAGGGCGCGGACAGCTTCGGGGAAGTTGAGTTTTTCGTACAGCTCGATCCATCGGAAAACGCTCCCCCCAGCCCCGCAAACAAAACAATGAAAAATCTGCTTGGCTGGCACGACGCACATCGAGGGCTTGTGGTCGTCGTGAAACGGACACAGGGCGACGAACTCCCGCCCCTTTTTCGTTACAGCGACATATTGGCTGACCAGCTCGACGATATCCGTCGCCTGCTGAACCTGTTGGATGAAATGTTGGGGCAACCTGGCCATGTGGATATTCTACCCCACCAGCAACCCGAGCGAAAATTATTTCGGATTTTAGATTTCGGATTTTTTACGAGAAGCTCTCGCAGGGTCGCAGAGAACGCTGGGGATAAATTAAATGCGTTTTTTTCATTCCCGCCAGATTTAATCTCGCACACGCTTGGCGGTTGGGCCAATGAATTTGGGGCGGGGTTGGAATGCCTTTTCAAACAAGTAGCCCTGAAAGGGCGAAACATACCAACCCAGCTAACTTTCGCACAGATAAGTTGTTAAACTCCACCAGGAAAAAATGTCACTCACTTTCAGATTATCAGGCCTGGTCGACAGCTTCTGATTCGAATAGCGAGGCGTCTTGTGTCGGCGTCCAGGCTACTCCCAGGTGTTTCGCCGCCGCTGCGGTTATCTCTCTGCCTCGGCGGGTTCGGGCGAGCAGGCCACTCTGCAGCAGGTATGGCTCGACGACGTCGACCAGCGTGTCAGCTTCCTCGCCCAGCGTGGCTGCGATGGCTTCGACGCCGACCGGGCCACCTTTATAGGTATCGATTATCGTCAGCAGGAATCGGCGGTCCAGGTCGTCCAGGCCCAGTTCGTCAATACCCTCCAGCTCGAGGGCGAGTTTGATGTTCTCAGCGTGGAGCTTGCCGTCGCTTTTGACCTGGGCATAGTCCCGACAGCGTCTCAGCAGGCGGTTTGCGATCCGTGGCGTGCCTCGCGCACGACTGGCCAGGAGCAAAAGCGCAGCCTCGTCGTAATCCACATCCAACATCTCAGCAGACATCCGACAACGGGCGAGCAGGTCTTCCTCGGACCAGAAATCCATGTGGTGGTTAATGCCGAACCTCGTCCGCATCGGCGGGCTAAGCAGCCCCGCCCGCGTGGTCGCTCCGATTAGCGTAAACGGCTTCAACGGCAGGTTGATGGTTCTGCTGTGCATGCCGCTATCGACCACGAAGTCCACCTTGTAGTCTTCCATAGCAGGGTAAATGTACTCCTCCACCGCGGGACTTAGCCTATGGATTTCGTCGATGAACAGCACGTCGCGATGTTCGAGATTCGTCAGAATGCCGATAAGGTCGCCAGCCTTGGTCAGGGCTGGGCCTGAAGTTACTTTGATATTCGTCGCCATCTCGTGGGCGATGACATAGGCTAGTGTCGTCTTGCCCAGGCCCGGCGGGCCATGCAACAGAACGTGTTCCATAGGCTCGTTTCGTTGCTTAGCCGCGGTGATAGAAATTCGCAACTTCTCCAGCAGGTCGCCCGTGCCGATGCACTCAGCCAGGCGCTCGGGACGCAGGGCGTTGTTCAGCCTTTCGTCGTCCAGGCCCGTATTTTCCGATGATATTATTTTCTCTCTTGCCATGTCGTATCAAAGCCAATTCCGCAACGCACATGAGAATACCCGAACGCCAAGCAAGAGTCCACGGATTACACGGATTTTAGGGGGGGGGTTACACGGATTTTTTAAAAGCAAAAAAAATCCGTGTAATCCGTGGACTCTTATTGGGCGCAAAAACCACAGCCGAGGGCGACTGTGCCATGCAAAAAATTGTCTCAGCCTGCTTGGCGTGGTATAAATAGAATGTGATGAGTATTCAACTGACCGAATCTGAATGGGAAAATCTGCATAGGCTTATCTACCAGGCTAAGGACGAAGACCTCGGCACGGGCGACATTACAGGCAGGCTGCTCCCCGCTGACCTGAAAGTGCATAGCCAATTCGTCGCCCGCGAACCTATGGTCGTCTGCGGCGGAGCTATGCTGGGGCGAATCGTCCAGGCCTACGACGACATGACCAAAGTTACCCTGCTGGCCGAGGATGGCCAACGCGTCGCGCCCGGCGAGGTGATAGCCGAGTGTACGGGCCTGGCGTGGGCGGTCATGGCTGGGGAGCGAGTAGCGTTGAACTTTCTGCAACGCCTGAGCGGCATTGCGACGCTTACCCGTCAGTACGTCGAAGCTGTAGCTGGTACCGGAGCTGGGATTTACGACACGCGAAAAACCACCCCCGCATGGCGAGAGCTGGAAAAATACGCCGTCCGCGCAGGTGGCGGAGAGAACCACCGCCGAGGCCTGTACGACGCGGTACTGGTAAAAGACAATCACCTGGCAGCCCTGGCCCGGGCAGGAGAACCCAGCGCGCTGCAAGACATCGGAGCCAGGCTGAATGAACTTCGTCGCGAGCTGGGCCGGGACGGATTTATAGAGGTAGAGGTCGACACGCTTGAGCAGTTAGCCCAGGCTCTGACGCTGCCGGTGGATGTGATTTTGCTGGACAATATGAACCCTGAACAACTCACCCAGGCTGTGGACATGCGAAACGCAGCAGGCCTGGCTGGCAAGGTTGCCATGGAAGCATCGGGCGGAATTACCCTCGAAACCATCCAAGCCACCGCCAAGACTGGCGTGGAGCGAATCGCTGTCGGCGCGATAACGCACTCTGCCAAAGCGGTGGACATAGGCTTGGACATGCACCTCGAAAACGAGGAGCCGGGTGTGCACGATTAAATTTTGGCATTGCTTTGGCGTCGGGGGAGAATGCAAAACTGATTGATTGTCCCGGGCAATTTCGGATTTTGGATTTCAGATTTCGGAACATAATCCGCAATCCGAAATCCACAATCCGAAATAAATCTCATGTTACAAATAGCAGTTAAGATGTGTCTAAAACAACGGTCATGGATAGCCAAAAACAAATTTTACACACAGGAGCCGGCGCATTGACGCCCCAGCCCTTGGCCTCGGCGGAGATTCTTCGCGGGCTGAACACTCAGCGGGTTGGCAGGTCTGCGTTGTGCTTCGGCGAGGTTGGCTCGACGAACGATATCGCATGGGACTCCGCGATGCAGAGCGACACGGACGGGCTGGTGATATTGGCGGAGTTTCAGCGGGCTGGTCGAGGCAGGCATGGCAAGCGGTGGATAAGCGCGCCCGCAGCGGGAGTGCTGATGAGCGTGTTGCTGCTGGACCCGGATAACAAACTGCCCCACGAAGCGCTGACAATCGCAGCTGGGCTGGCGGTAGCCCAGGCCCTGGCGAGAGTAACTTGTCTGGAGCCTGATCTGAAATGGCCTAACGACGTGCTGATATCAAGCCGAAAAATCGCGGGCATTATCGTCGAGCGACAAAACACCCCACCCGAACAGGCGTTTGTTATCGGCCTGGGGTTGAACATTTCCGCAGCTCCGCCAAACGAGGCGGTGGACTGCCCCGCGACAAGCCTGGCTGAGCATCTGGGCGAAGTACCAAGCCGGGCCGAGATTGTCCGGGCGATTTTGCGGCAGCTTGACGCCCAGCTGGCAGCGATTGTCGCCGGCAAGTTGGACGCGTTGCACGAAGCCTGGCTTGGCAGGTGCAACATGCTGCACGAGCGAATAACGGTAGACTCGCGGGGCAAACGATACACAGGGCGAGTGCTGGACGTGGACCCGTTGCGAGGCATGTTGCTGGCGGACGATCACGGCTCGCGAATATACATCCCCGCAGCGGGGGCTACGATAGTAACGCAATGACAAACAGCTGAGATGCCCCCGTTTTCAAATGCCAAATTTTCAAATAGCCAATGACCATTGAAAAACCAAGACCCAATGCCCAATAAAGGTCCGCGGATTACACAGTTTTTTTTGTTTTTACAAAACCCGTGTAATCCCTTTTTAATCGGTGTAATCCGTGGGTTGCTGTTTTTGCTTTTGCTGATTATTGACGGCTGACTACTGGCAACTTTTCTTCAGCCTTAGCCTCAATTCGTTTATCGCGGTCAGGGCGGAGCGTCGCCGAATGGTTTCCCGCGTGCCCAGGAACGTGTGTTTTTGCACGGCGGTCTTGTCGTCCGGGCCTGCCAGGGCGGTGTAGACCAGGCCTACTGGTTTCTCAGCTGAGCCTCCCGTCGGCCCAGCTATGCCCGTAACCGCGACGCCCCAGTCGGCTTGGAACTTTTCCCGCACGCCCCGGGCCATGCTCAGGGCTACCTGCTGGCTGACGGCTCCGTGTTTTTCGATTACCTCTGCCGGGACGCCCAGCAGGTTTTGCTTAGCCTCGTTCGCGTATGAGACAACCCCGCCGAGGTAATAATCCGAAGCTCCGCCGGGGTCTGTCATCAACTTGCCGATGAGTCCGCCGGTGCAGCTTTCCGCCGTGGCCAGAGTTTGACCTGTCTGGCGAAGCAAATTTCCCGTCGCCGATGACATCGTCTCAGCCTCGCCGACGCCAATGACAGCTTCGCCAAGCAGGCTGCGAAGATTCTCGACCATGTCTTCCGCCTGCCGGTCAGCCTGTGCTTTCGATGGGCCTTGCGATGTGACGCGCACGGACACTATCCCCTCAGCCACCGTCGTGCCGAGAATCACCGCCCCGGTGCGGCGCATCAGGCCTGCGATTTTCTCGCCCAGGGTCGATTCGCCCAGGCCAAATGTTCGGACTACCCGGTGAACTATCGCGCCGTGGCAGCCTGGCAGCTTGGCCAGGACACTGTCGAGGAACATCGCCTTCATTTCCCGGGGCACGCCCGGCAAGGCGAAGACCCTGGCCCGGCCCAGCATCCCAGCCACGCCCGGAGCTGTGCCGTTTGGGTTCACCAACGCCTCGCAGCCTGCGGGGATATACGCCTGGGTGCGGTTGGTCTTGGCCATGGCTCGGCCTAGCTTTTTGAAAAACGCCTCGATGGTCGCCAGGCTGTCTTCGTCCAGCACCAGCTCGGCTCCCATAGCCCTGGCCAGGGCCTGGCGGGTCAGGTCGTCGCCCGTCGGGCCTAGCCCACCAGTCGAAATCACGATATCCGCCAGCCTCGCTGCGATGTCAAACGCTTCGACGATAGCGGACAGTTCGTCCGGCACGGTGATATGCCCCGCCGTAGCCAAGCCGACATCAGCCAACTTGTCGCTCAGCCAGGCACTGTTGGTGTCCACGCTTTGGCCCGTGGTCAGCTCCTGCCCGATAGCAACAATAAACGCCCGCGCGCTGCTGGGCTTGGCCTGGCTTGTTGTGTCTGCTGCGTCGAAAATTTCCTGTCCGTCGTCCATGCAACCATGATAACATCTGAGACGCAAAATGAAAGCTGCCAGCTGCCGTGGCACCGGGCCCGTTCATGAAACAATCCGAAATCCACAATTCGAAATCTTACGAGGTTATGCTATACTGTTTCGGATGAAAACTTTCGAGAAAATCAACGACCCAGCCGGAGCCTTGCCCTGGTACGTAGCGGGCTTGGCCTTTGAGTGTCTTCAGTGTGGGCGATGTTGTGCCGGACCTGACGAGGGATATGTCTGGGCTGACGACAAGGAAATTGCAGCAGTAGCTGATTATTTGAACCTTACCGAGAAGGAGTTTCGCCGTCAATATGTCCGCCGAGTCGGACTGCGACACAGCTTCGTCGAGAATCGCAAAAATCACGATTGCGTCTTCCTCGCTGACGACGGTTGCGCCATTTATCCGGTTCGTCCCACACAGTGTCGCACCTGGCCTTTCTGGAAAAGCAACATCGCCTCGCAAGACGACTGGTCGCAAGCAGCGGTACGTTGCCCGGGCGTCAACCGAGGCGAGCTTCACCCGATAGACAAAATCCAACGCCGGGCTGGGCTTACCAAGGAGTAGGATGTCAGACCCAACCGCAATTTCACAGACGCTTGGCCGGGCGGAGTTTCTCGACGAACTTCAGCTAATCCTGGCTGAGGCTGAGCAGGCTATCGCAGCCAGCAACCCAGCCTGCGAAAGTTGCGGACAGTGTTGCGACTTCGCCAAAATGGAACATCGACTATATGTCTCGACGGGCGAGTTGGCCTTGCTATACTCCCAGCCAGCACCCCAGCCTGCGAAACTCTGGCGGTGTCCGTACCAGATAGACAAAAAATGTCTCGCCCGCAAACACAGGCCTTTGGGGTGTCGGGTCTTTTTCTGTCGCTCGCCGCTGAAGGAAGATTTCTACGAGCAATTCCACCGAAAAACCGTCCAGCTACACCGCCAGTTTTCCGTGCCATACTTTTAC
>JAOZNE010000321.1:0-2004 GCA_029933955.1 Phycisphaerae bacterium | reverse complement strand
CCCCCCCTGGCGTACCGCTGCCAGGCTACGTTCCGGAAAAAGCGTGCAATGTGGATGAACAATTAGACGTTTATCGCAGCGATGCGGACGGAGATGTATTTCTGGCGATGGCCTACTTTGCGCTTGGATGCCTTGCGGCGACGCCAGTAATAATGTTGCACCTTCGGGCCTTTCGCTTCGGCATCGACGATATCGCCGAGAACCTTCGCACCCTGTACCAGCGGCGTGCCGACCTGCGTGCCGTCCTCGCCAGCGACCAGGAGAACCCGGTCGAACTCGATTTGTTTAGCATCTTCCGGCAGCTCGCGCAGGTCAACGTTCAGCACGTCGCCCTGAGATACTCGAAACTGCTGGCCACTGTCTTCTATCACTGCATACACGATATTAACTCCTTGCTGGGAAATCCATATTAAGGCCCCATCGTCTGAGGGGAACGAAACATTATCCCAAAATTCAATTGGATGTCAAGGGGTTATCTAGGCAAATAGGCAAGTAGGCAATAGGAGTCCACAGATTGCACAGATTTTAACCATGTTTTGCGGCATAAGATTTATTTCGGATTTCAGATTGCGGATTTCGGATTATTTCACGGACTAGCTCAATCCGAAATCCGAAATCCAAAAGCCACAATCCGCCAGGGCAATCGCATCTAAATTTACCCCCAAAGAAAATTTGTAACCGTTCACGTTTTTTTGCTTAACCCCGAGGCGACAGAAATCCTAGTATTCTCGCGACAAAATCATATACCAGCATTTCTGCCGCCCCTTCGGGGCTTGTCTTCGACTCGCTGTAACCGGGGGTTTCGCTGCGATCCACCCCCGGCTGAAATCTGGCCGGCCCTTCGGGCCTAAACACTAATCCATCAGCCAACCAATCAACCAGCAATTTCGTTGTTAAAAAACAGCGTGAACGGTTACGAAATTTTAGATGCGATTGCCCTCCACAATCCGCTGTTCAGCCTTGACATGCCTGGGCGTGGTGCTTACACTTATCCGTGGTTATGAGACGAAACTTATTTAGGAGCGAAACACATGGCCCAGGAAAACGCGAAAATGAAGATAGCTCAGGTCGATGGTGTCACGGTGGTCGTTTTGGCTGACCAGAAGATACTCGACGAGGTCAGCATCGCCAAGATCGGCAACGACCTGGGCAAGCTCATCACGCCTGATGGCAAGCCTAAGATAGTCGTCAATTTCGAGAACGTAACGAACATGTCGTCCAGCGCGCTGGGGATGCTGATAACGCTTCACAAGCGAGTTCGCGAAGCTGGCGGGCAGCTGAGGCTGAGCAATATTCAGCCTACGATTTCCGAGGTATTTAAGATAACCAGGTTGGATGAAATATTCCAGATTTGCCGGGATCAAAACGAAGCCATTGCAAGCATCGGCTCGTAACTGAGGGGGTTGGCTTGCAGATTGATTGAGGGATGCCCTTGTCTGAAAAGAAGGTCATATCGTCCGACCTCGATGAGGCCAGGCTATTGGAGGAGTACCTGCTTGAAGCTGTCGCCAAGTTCGGCTTCGGCGAGGCTGACGTGTTTGCGATCAAGCTGTCGCTGGAGGAAGGGTTCGTCAACGCAATTCGGCACGGGAACCAAAACGACCCAGCCAAGCAGCTTACCGTAACGTGGGAAATCGACGAAAACGCTGCGACGTTTTGCATCGCTGACGATGGCGAGGGCTTCGTACCGGAGGTCGTGCCAGACCCCACCACCGCGGAGAATCGCCTAAGGCCATGTGGCAGAGGACTAATGCTAATGCGAGCCTACATGGACGAAGTAACCTACAACGACCGTGGCAACGAGATACGAATGGTAAAACGCAAGAATAAAAGCGGAACACGAATGAAAAACGAATGACGAATTTTTTAAGTAACCAGAGCCTCTCTTACGCAGCTATCGAATCCAATGGTTGGATTCGAGAATTATTGTGCAGCAGGCTCAATGGCGGTTTTTTTCGATACACAACATCGTCGGGAATGCGGGCCTCCCTGCGGCGAGCCGGA
>JAOZNE010000088.1:4623-7896 GCA_029933955.1 Phycisphaerae bacterium | reverse complement strand
TGTCCCACCATAAGTTGAATAATGGCCGTTGGTTGTAATTTTGGTTGTTTTGAATGTTGCGCTCTGTTTGTGTAAAAGCCTGTAAAACAGGCATTTTCTCGAACAGACTTAGGCTTAGAAGCTGTAGCAGAATGTAGCGGCTCTGTTTTTGTTTGAGTGATTACGCGCGGCGGTTGTGTCCGGGGATTGTCGGATGGTGAGACTATTGGGGAGTTGCGGAAATGGTAACGGTTGAGCAAAACTGGGTTGTTTTTACTTTTTACCGTCCTGGCGCGTCCCGGGTTTGCGTTGCGGGAGATTTCAATGGCTGGGCGATCGGAGACGCGGAAATGATCGACATCGGCAACGGCAATTGGGAGGCGCGTCTGCGTTTGTCGCCTGGAGAATTTCGCTTCCGATACTGTGCTGACGGGGAGTGGTTTGCGGACTATGCAGCTGGCGGGCTGGAAATGGGAAGATTCGGCATGGACAGCATCGTGGTCGTGCCAGACAGGCAGCTGCAGGAAACCTATGAACCAATTCCCGAGGAGATTGGTGCGGCATTGTCAGCTGAGGCTGTCTTGGCTGTTTGATTCTATAAAAGTGTTTGCTTGCCAGGTGCAAGGAGTTGGTTGTACCCTAGCCTGTTTCATGCAGGCTATGTCACGTCAGGAGAATAGCGCCGGGGGCGTACCGGTGGGGCTAGCCCGTGATTTTTTTATGCGGGCTGTGTTGCCAGGGGGGTGTGGGATTTTTTCGTGGCTTTCCGTGACTATTGTTTTGTACGGATTTTAGCTGTGTTTTGTAGCATAAGATTTACTTCGGATTTCAGATTGCGGATTTCGGATTGTTTCGCGAAATTAACTCAATCCGAAAACTGAAATCCAAAATCCGAAATTGCCCGGGATAACCAACCAGTTTTATGCCCACACACGATGCCCGATGGTAAGACCAGGGTTTGGTCTGGCACACTGCCAGGGAGTAGTTATCAGTAAAAACAGCAAACAGCGGCACCCAGCTATTTGCCTATACCGTCAAGAGTCCACAGATTACACGGATTTTAGGGGGATTACACAGATTCTCTTTAATAAAAAAAATCCGTGAAATCCGTGGACTGCTTTTGCCTGTTGCCTACTCAAGTTTTTCGAGGACTGTTTTTCGCATGACTTCAACGGGTGGTTTTTCGCCTGTCCATCTCTCGTACTGGGCCCCGGCTTGGTTTACGAACATGTCCAGCCCGGTAACGGTCGTCAGCCCGCGCTCCTGCCCTTGGGTTAGCAACTTGGTCTGCAGCGGATTGTAAACCGTGTCGAAAACCACCTTCGCCGAAGTTGGCAGAGGAGCTGGGTCTATCGGACTTTCAGCCACGTTTGGACTCATGCCGATAGCGGTGCAATTGATAATAATTTCCGGGTCGGTTTGGCAGGCTTCATTCAAAGGCCTAGCCTGGCAGCCAAACTCCCTGGCCAGGGCCTGGGCGCGGGCAACAGTGCGGTTGCAGACCGTTACCCCAGCCTTATAGTGCGACAAAGCAGCCACGATAGCCCGGGCAGCTCCGCCAGCTCCGAGCACCGTTACCGCCCGCCCAGCCAGGGCCTGTCGCGTGATATTCATCTTGTCGCACAGTGCGTCGATAGCTCCGGCGTAGTCGGTATTATCCCCGCGGAGCTGGCCTGTGGGGGAAATCGTAATCGTGTTTACCGCGCCGATCCGCACCGCCAACTCGTCGCAATTGGCTTGGCCTATGTAAGCCAGGGCGTGTTCTTTGTGGGGAATCGTAACGCTAAGTCCCCTCAGCCCCAGCCAAGGCCTGGCCAAAGCGGCGTCCATAAATCGCGAAAAGTTTTCCACCCCGGGTTGAATCAGCAGCGGCAGATAGGCTGCGTCTCGGCCTGTCGCTTCGAAGGCTGCGTTGTGAATCGCTGGGCTCATGGAATGGCTTATCGGACAGCCTATCACGCCGAAAACTTCCGTCGCTGGGCCTATCGCGTCCCATCGGTACAGGCCCCTGGCCTCAGCCAGGGTAGGCTGACCCGGCGCCGATTCCGCTTTGCTGTGCAGCGAGGCAAAGCTGCCCCAGCAACCAAACTTCCGGGCCAACAGCCTGGTGATAAGTCCCATCGGGCCCATCGCCAGGGCCAGGGTGGGCTTGGTACTCGCGCGGACAACGTCGAACGCCCGCAAGGCCTCCGCTGCGTTTGTCGGAGCGAAGGCAACCTTGTTTATGTCCCCCGCCGAGGCGTCCATCGCTGCGACCAGCTCATCCAGGTCAGCTGGACAGCAGTCGAAATCGTGATGACTGACGACGGTCCTGGCCTGGCCAGGCTCGGGCCAATCCTCCGGCGGCACGTCCTGTTCGATATCCACCGCAGCCACCGGCCCACACCGCACCGCCCGGGCCAATAGCCCAAGACGATGCTGCTCCGAACCTGCGTACTGCCCGCCCTGGCGAGTCGGCCTGCATGTTATCAGCACCTCCGCCGGGGCCTGGGCCAGGAGGTCTCGCAGCTGTTCGTCGTCTGGCAGGGCGTCCAGAAAATCCAGACGACACTCGACCATGTCTGCTCCCTCAGCCGAGGCTGCGAGCATGTCCACCCGCATTGCCTCGATAGTCCGAGCGGTCAGCGGGCATATTAATTTCGTCTGCGATTCGGTCATCGTTCGTTATCCCTTTTTTCGTCCGATTTTATTTTCCGTCCCAGCCAGGAGTCTGACGATATTGGCTCGGTGGGTTACGTTTACCAGCACTACGATTACCGACGCGAAGGCTGTGAAAAGCCAAAGTTCTCCGACCTCGTCGAGGTGCAGCAGGATGAAGTATGGCAGAAACGACGAACAGCCTATGATGCTGCCCAGCGAGACATATCGGCTCAGGGCGGTTACGATTATCCACGTCAGGAAGCCCAGCAGCCCCGGCAGCGTGAAATACGGAAACACGCCCACGCCCACGCCCAGAGACGTCGCTACGCCCTTGCCGCCGCGGAAGCCAAGCCAAATATTGAACACATGACCGAGCACCGCTGAGGCTGCGACGCTCAGCCAGGCAGCCTGTTGAAGGAGCGTCGGCGTCGGGCTGCTATCGCCCAGGCGAACGCAGCCTATGAGTACGCCCGCCGCGAATGACGGCACGGAACCCTTGGCCATATCCAGCAGGAAGCAGGTGTACCCCCACCGCTTGCCGAGTACGCGGGTAACGTTGGTCGCGCCGACATTGCCGCTGCCGACCTTGCGGATGTCCACGCCGTGGAGTTTGGCGATAAGCACGCCGAAGGGAATCGAGCCAAAGAGATACCC
>JAOZNE010000088.1:0-4523 GCA_029933955.1 Phycisphaerae bacterium | reverse complement strand
AACCCTGCTGCACGCGTCGTACCAGCTGAGCAACAGGCAAATGTCCGCAGCCGCGTACCAAGGAAAAATATCAGCGACTGGCGGGATGAAGTGAACCGCATCAGCGACGCCCAGAGCCTTGGCCTGGGCGATGAATTTCGCGGGAGCTTCCCGCCCGACCGCGATGAGCACGCCTTGGCCTGACAACCTGCGCAGTTCCGCCAAGGCAGCGATGGCGAAGTCCACGCCTTTGAGTTCGAAGTTCGTCGCGACCGTCAGGAAGACAGGCTCGTCCTGGGCCAGGCCTAGCTTGCTGCGGATTTGCTCCCGGATTTCCCGGCGAGTCTGTCCCTCTGCTGGGGTCAGCAGGGCGACGCCGTTGAAGACAACGCGCACATTTTCCGTCCGCCCATAGTACCGGGCCAATTCGCCGGCGACCATTTTGCTGCCTGGTATCCACAATGTGCGGGTGTCGGCGGCGAGTTTTTTTTCCAGCCTGGCCATGTATCGCCTGGGCGGGTTCAGTAGCCTGCCCAGTTTTTTGCCCAGCCGAGAGAGCGGACATTTTACGCGAGCCAAGCTGGCCCGGACCTGGGCGGGGATAGTCCCGCCGCGAGGCTGATATATGCTTGCCCCGGGTATCGGCAGCATTGCGTGGGTGATGTCGAATCGGCCTGGTGCACACTGGCGGATGGCTGCGGCGACGAACTTCCTCAACGAGCCTTTGCCCAGCGAAACGACCTCGACGCCGGGGCTGTCGCTGGGCCAAGAGCCCTGCTGACACAGCACCGTTACGCTGTGTCCAAGCTCTGCCAGCCGCTGGGCTATCTGCGCGGTAGAAGTTTCTCGCCCGCCTCGGCTGGGTTCCATTCGCTCGATTATCAGCGCGATTTTCATAGCCTGGCCTTTCGGGCTAGCCGCTGGGCGAGGCGCTGTTGGCGCCGTTGCATCCGCACGACCTTCGCGTCGATAGCCCGGCTCCACAGGCCTGGCTGGGCTTGGCTTTGCGATTGCAAATACGACTGCAAAAAGCTGTCCCAATATCGTTCCACCCACAGCCAGGGCATGGAGTATTTCAGCTGGGCCAGGTCCTTCACCCGCCAGCGGAACGCGCGCCAGCGAGGCTGAAATACCCGCGCAAGGTCGATAAGGTTTACATGCACGCGCCCGTCGTGTTCGTGCAGGAAAATATGCGACGCGTAGAGGTCGCGATGGACGAAGCCCGCCTGGTGCATCCTGCTGACAAGCTCGACAAGTTGGCGGGTGAACTCGTCGATGAGTGCGGGCTGGTCTGCGAATTTTGCGAGGAACTCATCACCCACGCGCTCCACCGCGTCGCCCGGCACAGCTGTAACTATTATATAGCTTCGCCACGCACCGAGAAGCCCAACCTGCTGGCCCCATGCTATTTCCCGCATGGTAGCCACGCCAGCGTCGCGCAGGTGGCGGATGTTTGCAAACTCCCGCCGAGCTTCGCTCCACAGGCCCTGCCCGCGAATCAGCCTGGCCAATCGCGTCATCAGCGACACTGGGCCGTAGCGTTTGAGATACATTTCCCAGCAGCGACTTTGCCCGTCGCGAAACTCCAGCCTGGTTCGCCTGCGATGGCCCAGGTTTGGCTTGGATAGGTCTTCGCCGTTTTGGTAGGCGAACGCTCCGGCGACGTTGTCAAGCCCAGCCTGGTTTATAAAATCCGTCAGTTGCGGGTCGATCATAGCCTGGCCTCCGGGCGGGTTTTTTGCAGCAGTTCCGTCGCAGCTGTTGCGACGCTCTCTGGGCTGATAGCCTTCATGCAGCGGTGGTGTTGCGGGCCTGGCGGTAGCGGGCAGAACTTTTGCTGACAGGGCGAGCAGGGAACCTCGACGCGGACTATTCGCTCAGCCGGGTAGTCTATCTGTGCCCATCGCGGGTCGGTGCTGCCAAAGACGGTTACCACCGCGGTGCCCATCGCAGCTGCGATATGGCGGGCGCCGGTGTCGTTGGTAACCAGCAGGTCGCACAGGCTCAGCAAACCTTTGAGCAGGCCCAGGTTGTTGTCCAGCCTGGCGAAGTTCAGCAGGGGCTTGTGCGTCATAGCTTGTTCCACCCGCCCGGCCAGGTCGCGCTCAGCCTGGCTTGGCGAGGCGTTGATGATTATCCTCGCTCCGCGCTGCTCGGCAAGCATGTCAGCCAAGGCTGCGTATCGGTCGGCAGGCCAAAGCTTGCTTGTGCCAAACGACGCGCCGGGATTGAGCATAACCAAAGGCGTAGCACAGTCGCCCTCGGCTGTTTTTTTGTTCAATGTTTCACTCAAGGCCCCACAGCCGGGGGCGGCTGTGCTACATGATGGTTGGTTTTTGGAATATCCAGCCCCGCCTAGCAGTTGCTCCGCAGCAGCAAGGTCGGCGGGTCGCAGGGGCAGTTCCATTTGACGCGACGATATCTCCACCCCTAAACCCTGGCGGAGGAGCTTGGCGTAGTAGTCTATCATTGGCACGGGCAGGAACTTTCCCGTAGCGTCCCTCTGCGGAGCCAGGGGGTCGGTCAACAGCCAGGCTCGACCGTCGCGACCATAGCCTATGCGTCGGGTGGCTTGGCTGAACCTTCCCAGCAGGGCAGAGCGAAAACTGTTGGGCAGCAGCAAAGCGACCTCGGCCCGGCAGCGGGCTAGTCGCCTGGCGGTGCGAAGAAAATTACAAATCCTGGGCTTGTTGCGAGACTCATCGACGAGGGACTCATCAGCCCAGGTATTTCCCGCCAGCACATCGAGAGCTATTTTTCGACCAAAATAGGTAATGCGAGATTCCCCAAACCCCTCGCGTAGAGAGCGCAACACAGGCGTAGCCATGACCACATCGCCAACCCAGTTGGGCAGGAAAACCAAAATATGTGTTGGTTCGGACATCTGATAAGATACCGCCCACCCCGACTTGCCACGCAACCCAGGCACTTATTTGCCATTTTTACCGTGGCCGCAACAAATAAGTGCTGGGCCTGACCTACAAGCTGTGTTTTTTACCATGAATTTCATGAAGAGCTTGAAGATTTTCAGAAACAAAAAAACTACCTTCATGCTTTTCATGTGCTTCATGGTGATTTTTTTATTTACTCCACGCCTCGCTCGGCCAGGTCTTGCCAGCTTTTATAATGGCGTATCGTTGAGCCTTTGACCCAGTCGTTGCCTACAACGATGCACTCCATGCCAGCCCGCACGAATGCCTTGGCAGCCAGGGGCGAGGTGCAGATGCCCAGGCTAAGTTTCGGGAAGTCCAGCTTAAGTTGTCCCAGTTGGCTGTCCAGCCTGGACTCGATAATTATTTTCGGTATCCGCAGCTTGCCTGACCGCACGATGTGCCACCGCTTGCGTTGCCACAGCAGCACAGGCCCGTCGGGGAAGTCCTCTCGATCGAGCCTGCCATGGCGGCTGTGCTGGGTGGCTTTGCTGTTGCGGGTGAGGTAGATGATGTTCGATTTGCGTGCGATTTTTCGCATCGCAGCCGCAGCCTGGTCGCTGTGGGGGAAAGCTTCGCGAGGCAGGGCGTCCAGGTCCACCGCTACGACCGACTTGGCGGGGTCCCAAACATACAGCGGAACGATAGCTGCTATCTGCTCGCCCTCGTAGTCCTGCAGGGCGACCTTCAGATAATACTTGCCAGGCCTATTGGCTATGGGGTTTTCGTACATCGGAATTTCCACAGCGGAGTAGCCTATCTTGTCGCCCCGGCAGACCCGCTCAGGACTTCGCAGGGCCTCGGGTACGGGTTTGTTCTGGGCGGCCTCATCGGCCGCAGCTGCGGTGGCATAGACGCCGAACCGCATAGGCTGGCCTGGCATAGCCAGGGCAAGAACGAAAAAGTCGTTCCGCTGCAGTCTGGCTACGGGCACGACCCTGCCTCCGGTTTTGGCGAGCTGATCCGGCACGGTGAGAATATAGTACCCGCCGCACCCGCCAGCTCCCAGCGACATCAGGCTGAGCATTAAAGTCGGTATAACCAGAGCGAATCGGTAACTCCAAGATTGTATACAGAAAGTCTTTGGCATAGCGGCACAAGAGTACGCCCACGACGCATAATTGTCAAATAGGGAATAGGCAATGGCAAAAGGCAAATAGGCAAATATGGAAAGTCTTTGGGCCTTGGGCATTTTTTCGTCATTTGTCTTTCGCTGTAATTTTTTGTATGATCGCCGGCGGTCATCAAAATTGATAGAAGGAGTTTTGCCAATGGACAAATCGGAACTGGCAGCGAAGGTTAAGGCGGCAGCTTATCTGGAGGGCGACTTCGTTCTCCGTAGTGGCAAGCGGAGCAAGTATTATTTGGACAAATATCTCTTTTCAGCGAGGCCTGATATATTGGCGGAGTTTGGCAGGCGGTTTGCTGAGTTTGCTGGGGACGTGGACATCGTCGCTGGGCCTGAGCTTGGCGCTGTCGCCCTGGCTGCTTCGACTTCCATGGCCTGTGGCAAACCCTTCGCCATCGTCCGCAAGGCCAAAAAAGACTACGGCACAGCCAAGCTCATCGAGGGCGCGCCCGTAGAGGGCAAGCGGGTGCTGCTGGTCGAGGACA
>JAOZNE010000320.1:0-2017 GCA_029933955.1 Phycisphaerae bacterium | reverse complement strand
CAGCGGTTGCCGAATCGCCTGGCTGACTCGCTGGCGGCGTCGAAACATACGATGCGGATTTTCTCGCCGGCGTCGCTTGTCAGGGCCTTGGCGACGATGGCTTGCTGAGCAGCTTCGCTGTCGATAACCGCCAGGGCGCCGGCAGCGGCGGCCTGGAGTTCCTCGCCCGGGCTAACCAACGCACCAGCTAACGGAGCGACCACCCCGCGGAGATCGTAGACCACGTCGCTGCGTTGGCCTACTTTGCGAATAGCCTCCGCTGACCGCAGTGCCCAAGGGGCGGCCTCAGCTTTGTCCGCTTGCTTCAGTGCCTTGCCCAGCAGCGACATCACAACATCCTGACCCGCGAAGCTGTTCCTGGGCTTGGACAACGCCAACGCCAAGGCAGCCTGGAACTGAACCGCCGGGTCCGGATAAGCCATCGCACCGACCAGCGGACGCGCTCCGCCCGGCAGGGGTTGGGTCATGCTCGCAGCTCCAGCTGTGCTGCCCAGAGCACGGATGACCTCGCGGATAATGCCCACGTTTTTGTCCCGCATCGCACGGGCGAGAACCATTTGCAAATACCTCGGGCTACAGGCCAGGGCGTAATACTGAGCCTTGGGTTCGTCATTGCCCCAGAGCGTGTCCCTGGCTCCGTCAGGCAGTTCCAACTGACGACGTAGGCACGCCGAGAGCCAAAGCGGCACAGCTGGGTAGTAGTTCGCGTCGTATCGCAAGGCCAGCCTGGCCAACCTCATCGCGTAGATGTCGCAGAATATCTGCTTGGCCACGGGCCTGGCCTCGAGGCCCAGGCCTTCCTTCCAGAACCAAACCAAAGCGGTCGTACTTTCGTCTTTTGGATCTGGCAGGAGCGAGTCCGACCGGGCGTAGTATTGCTGGGCCAAGTTGTAGAACAACTGGGCCAGGGGAGTTTTCAGAGCTTCGCGACTGCCCGAGCAGGCGACGATTGCCTGCGAGAGAGCCTTGCCCGTGGTATTGTCGGGCCCTGCGAACTCAGGCCTGTCCAGTGCTTCTCGCAGGCGAGGCAGCGCGCCGGGGTATTGCATTTTGCCCAAGGCCCTGGCCAGGAACTCCACGAGCTTGGCGTCTTTTGACTGCAGTGCCACGGAGTAGCCTCGGATGGCCTGGTTCCCCATTTCCGGGAGCATGGTTACAATCCGGTCTCGCAGGACTGGCGGCGTTTTGGGGTCGCGGAGTTTGTCCAGGAGAATTGGCAGGGCATATTGGCCACTGGTTTTCAGCCTTTGGACAGCCAGCCTCATGCTTCGCAAGCTCCCCGCCATCATGCGGAGCGACTCGGCTATCTGGTCGGGATTCGCCCGCCAGCCTTTGTAACCCGCTTCAATTTTCTGGCGGAGTTTCGGCACGAGATCGGCCAGGGGCTTGAGGTTCTGGGCCTTGCTAAGCGTGCGGAGAGTGTGTGGGGTTTTGATGGACAAGCTGTAGATTTTGTCTGGCGTAGCTTGGGGATTGGCCAGGATCGCCCGGGCATAGGAAGCCGCAAGCACAGGCCTGGCTATGTTGATGTAGTGGAGCATATCCTCCCACTGGGCCTGGAGCTTCATAGCTTTGATCTTGGCTTGATCTATTTCCTCTTCCTCGTCAGGCTCGTCGATTTCCTCGTCGATAGGCTCTTCGTCGCCTTCGTCAAACTCTTCGTCCTCGTCGATTATTTCATCCTCGACCTCGACGTCAGCTGGAGCTTCCTGAGCCTGGGCTGGGGTTACCGATGCCGAAGCCAACACGAGGCAGGCTACGATCAACGCCAAAATCGATAGAAGTTTTTTCATCATCATATTTTGTACTCCTGAGGATAGGTATCTGGGCTTAGCCCCTGCAATTATAGAAACGCCCCTTTGTCTGTCAAGTTATTCGTGTAATCCGTGAATTGTTTTTTTGCCTTGCGTAATACTACAGCGCGAAGTAGTCATAATTTATCCGGGATACACGAGGTTAATTGATCGGCTTCGATGCCCAATTCTTGCAGACGGTGAAGAGTTCGTTTCGTGTGGCT
>JAOZNE010000319.1:0-2023 GCA_029933955.1 Phycisphaerae bacterium | reverse complement strand
GCTGTAAAGGTTTGTGTAATTCTTTACTAATCAACTAGTTAACCAATCAACCAGCTACTCAAACCGGTCGGTTTGAATATTTAATTATGAAATATGCATAATTCCTTGTTTAACAGAGGTAAATGCTATAAAAAAAGTGCGAAAGTTTAGACAAAGAAAAAACAAAAAAAAGAAAAACATGGGCAAGATGTCCATGCTACGCGTGGACGGGACGTCCAAGCCACGGAAAAACACGGCCTCCCCGTACCATTTGTTTTCTGCTGTTTTTGCTGTTGCTGATTGCTGCAGGCTGATGGCTGGCAACTTTTTTTTATTTGTTTCAAAAAAAAGGTAGATTTTTTTGGCGATGCGTTGTATAAATAGGATACTGAGGGTGGGACTTCGGGACCTCTGTACTCGTTTTTTACTCGTTCGCTTCGAGGGACCTTGTTGCTTGGCAATCTCAACGGAGCATTAAACTCAAGTTGTGCTGTCCTATGGATTGGACAAAAAGGCGTCAGAATACTCGGCATTTCATTGCTGCAATTGCAATAGACGTCGCACGCAGGTATCTAGTATAAGGGCATTTAGCTATGGCTAAGTCTGAAGCAAAAGCAAAAGCAAAAAAATCAACGAAATCGGCAAAGTCAGCCAAAGCAGCAAAGCCAACGGAATCGGTGGAATCAGCCGAGCCTGCTGAGCTGCAGGAACCGCAGGAGATGGGCCAGGGCGTTCTGGAAGTTACGGACAAAGGCTACGGCTTTCTCCGCAAGGCTTCGAACAACTACCGCGCCCAGCCTGGCGACATATTCGTCGGGAAAGATTTCATCCGGTTCAAAGGGTTCCGCACGGGCTTGCATATCGAGGGCAAGGTTCTCCCGCCACATAAGAAAAAGGGAGGCCCGAAGCTGGAAGAAGCGACCCTCATCAACGGCAAGCCTGCTGAGGAGTACAAGGACATCCTCCAATTCCAGGAGATGACCGTCGTGGACCCGCACCCGATGTTGAAGCTCGAGACGCCGGGCGGGCCTATGGAAATGCGCGTGTTGGATCTTATTTGTCCCATCGGCAAGGGGCAGCGAGGCCTTCTGGTAGCTCCGCCGAGGTCTGGCAAGACGGTTCTGCTGCAGCAGATCGCAAACGCTATCGCCGAGAATAATCCAGAATGCCATCTGATGATTTTGCTGGTGGACGAAAGGCCTGAAGAGGTTACGGACTTCCGCCGCAAGTGTCCCAAGGCTGAGGTTATCGCCTCGAACAACGACATGGATGTATCCAGCCATGTTCGCGTAGCGGAGTTCACGCTCGAGCGGGCCAAGCGGATGGCGGAGTTTAACCAGGACGTCGTTATTCTGTTGGACAGCCTGACGCGTCTGGGCCGGGCGTATAACCGCGCGGTGAGCAACTCTGGGCGAACCATGACAGGCGGCGTGGATATCCGCGCGTTGGAGATTCCCAAGCGGCAGTTCGGTGCAGCCAGGAAGATAGAAGGTGGCGGCAGCTTGACGATCCTCGCCACAGCCCTGGTCGAAACGGGTAGCCGAATGGATGACCTGATTTTCGAGGAGTTCAAAGGCACGGGCAATATGGAACTCCAGCTTGACCGCAAGCTCGCCGAGCAGCGGGTTTGGCCCGCGTTGGATATTCCCAAGTCCGGCACGCGGAAAGAGGAGTTGCTCGTCGAGCCTTGGGTGCTGCCCAAGATGCACGCCCTCCGTCGGACGCTCTCGACGCTGAATGTGCAGGAAGAAATACCGCAGCTACTCAAAGCCCTCGAACGACACGAAACCAACGAGGACTTCCTGCGCTCACTGGAAGCAAGACGCTAAGTAGCGTGGGCATCTTGCCCATGTTTTTTTGTTTTTTCTTCTTTGCTATTTCCAAGAAAGCGGGAATGACAAAACAAAAGAAAAAGAAAAAACATGGACGGGACGTCCATGCTACGTAACGCGAGCATCTTGGCCGTGTAAAAACGTAGCCTTAAAAAAGCTGTGTACATCCGTGTCTATCCGTGGTTCTTTTTTTGTGAACGGTTGCGATTGGC
>JAOZNE010000087.1:0-7938 GCA_029933955.1 Phycisphaerae bacterium | reverse complement strand
ATTTTTTCCGCACGAATCTGCTCTCCGGCAGTAGCGGGAAGTTTACCCGGTCAGCTAAAACGGAGACGACCTCGAAGCCGTGGATGGTCAGCAGTTTCCTGACTTCAACATTGGGACACCCGATCAGTAGAGTAGGTTGTATATTTGCTGCTGGTCGGCGTCCATCTCCAACAGTTTTCGGTGTTCATCGGGGGCATTGGGCAGCTTGAAACTTATTTCATACATTGTCTGCGTCAGCTCGGCGGCTCGTTTGGGACTCATCGCAATGCCGGCGTCGGCCAGCCTTCGTTCCAATTCCTTGTAGATCGTATAAGCAACAAAAGCCACCAGCACATGAGCCTCAATCCGCCGTCGTAGCCGATGATAGCCGTTTTTGCCAACCAGCAAGCCAAGCATTATCTGCGGGTTCTGGAACTTGCCGTCCTTAGAAAAGCCTATCTTCCGCAGGTCGTCTTCATCCTCCGCTTCAAAATACAAGCTGGTCATCCAGCCGGGCGACAACAATGTCGCGAAAAAGCCGCTCGGGAATCGCACCGAAACCGATTTCGTCGAAGATGCGACCAAAGATGAGTTCTGGGCCGAGTGTGCGAATGGATGCATTACGGAGATGTTCCACAAAATCGGCAATCACCGCATGGTCATGTTGATCTTCTACTTGAATATTGGATATTCTTTGTTGGATATTGGATATTCAGAAAAATCAACGAAGAACAAAGGCCAAGCCGATTTGGCAAAACTTCTGTTACCAACCAATCAACCGACAACTAAAATCGGTCAGTTTGACTTACCCAGCTCTGTATTCTGTGCCTCGCCAGGTCATTTTCGCGCCGGGGCGGAGCTTGAACATCGTCCCCACCAACACACCCGCAGCTATGCTGCAGCCCAGCGGATAAAAACACCCCAACTGCCAGCTCGTCCCGAAATATCGATAGTATCGGCAGATCATTACCAGCTGGGCGGCCAGGCCTGCTGCGCCGACGCATCCGCAGGCAAGCCACCACTGGGTGGGGTTTACACCAGTTGCGTACATCGCAAAACCCACCGACATCCCCACAGTCGGCGTGAGGCCTCTGCCAACCAGCACCCCCGTCGCCTTGGCCAAGCCAACGAAGCTGCCGAAGCAACCATGGAATATCCGCACCCATCCGCGGATTATCTGCCCAAGCGACGTGTACATTCGCACAGAGAACAGGCCTCGCGTTGGCACCATTTGCAGCTTCAGCCCCGCGGATTTGATATTCCTCGCCAGGTCCATATCCTCAATCAGGCTGCTGCGGATGGCTTCGTGCGTGCCGATGGTTTGGTAGGCATCTCGACGGAGCAACATGAACATGCCGTTGGCGTATGCTTCAGGCCGGGCTGGGTCGTTGACTTTTTTCGGCGGGAACCAAATCATCAGCACGCCGGAGAGAATAGGCTGCAGGAATTTTTCCCACAGACCGACCATGGTCATCGTCGGCAGCAGGCTGAGCATAGCTGCGTTGGTCTGCATCGCGTGGTGCATCGCCACCGCCAGCGTCCGCGGCGAGTCCAGCCGGCAGTCCGCGTCGGTCATGCAAATCCACTCTCCGCTGGCCCGGGCTATGCCATGCTGCATCGCGTGGTTCTTGCCGCACCAACCCTCGGGCAAAGAGTCTATCTTCAGCGAACGGACGCGAGAATCCCTGGCCTGGATTTCCCGGATAATATCAGCGGTGTTATCTTCGCTGCGGTCGTCGACGACGATGATCTCGATGCTCGGATAATCCTGCCTCAGCAGCGACTCGATACACGGACCGATATGGTCCTGCTCGTCCTTAGCTGCGACGACGACGCTCAGCAGCGGCGCGTTGGCCCGGGTCACGGGAGCCTCGGGCGTGAGACGAAAAATCCCCTGCCATACCCGCAAGGCAAAGCAATTCCGCACCAGCCATTCCAACCCGACCAGCCCGGTAACAATCGTTATTGTAACAGCGAAAATATACATTCACTTCCCGAGTTAAACCAACTCAACCGCCAAGGGATGCTGCGATTTGTGCTGACGGACATTCATAACGGAGAAGCCCAGGATTTCGCCCTGTTCATTCACCCGTTCCATCACATCGTCGTTGTCGGTTTCGCGCATGAACCCAGCTTTTTCGGAGAAGAGCACTTCCAGAAAATCGGCTTCGCTGTCAAACCACACTTTCATTGGCCTGGCCATAGCTGCCTGCCTTTCTATATCTCCGTCCGACAAAATCCGAAATCCGCATCGCATTTTTTTCAGCCCGAAATCCGAAATCCGCAATCCAAAACCCGCAATCGTTCAGCTCATCATCACCGGATACGTCGCTCCGCCAGCTGGGTAGACAGCCACTCTTTGCGGGCCTGGGCCTAGGAGTTTTTCTGCTATTTTCATCGCCTCTTCGACCGTCGCGCAGAGATATATCCCCGGAAACTTCGCGCCGTCTTCGACGAGTTTCGGCGAGACCATTATTATCGGGTTTCGTTTGAGTATTCCGGTAGCCAGGCGTATGAACCACAGCGAATCTCCAGCCAGGGATGCGACGAGCCTGTCCAGCAGCGAGCTGATATTTTCAGGCCCGAGCCATTGCACGACTCGGCGGGTCCAGGCTGGGCTCAAAGGCCAAGCCATTCGCTTCATTTCGTTCAGCCCGGCGGGGCACCTTGCCAGGCAGATAACCACGCCGTTTGGCCTGGCTGCCCAGCAGGTGTTTGGGATAGCTTTGAACGCCTGCCAAAGGTCGTGGTCGCGCGGGTGGGCGTTGGTAACCAGCACGTCAGCGGGAGCCTGGGCCAAAACACCGCAGGCGTTGGCGCAGAGCTTGGCGACCATCCGATGCGTAGCGGTAGGCTCGCCCGCTGCGATGCCAACAGGCTGATCCTCAGCGTCGAGGAGATACTGAATCGAAAATGTCGTGCCGCAATTGGCGTCGACCAGAGCACCAGCTGCGTCGATGGCTCGCCTCATCGGGTTTTGCCGGGCCTCCGTGCCGACAAGCTGACCCTGCCGACGGGTCGTGCCAAGCCTGTGCAAAGCCCGGATGCTGCGAATGTAGCCACAGCCTGGCAGGAACATTTTGTAACCCCCGCCAAAACCGGCCTGGAGGTGCGGCGAGACCGACGATATCACGATGCGCAAGTCAGCCTGGGCGACCCCGCGGTCTATCATCACGCCCAGACGACCAACCTTGCCAAGCTCGACGTATTGCTCCTCGTCGTCCCACGGATTCCACCGCCAGGCGATGCCCTCCGCAGCTGGGCCTAATTTGGCCCGGGCCTCCGCTGGGTCGCAGGCGGGGTGCATGCCAGCTGCGAAAAAAAACTCCAACTGCGACTCAGCCAGGCCCGCATGACGAACCTCTCGCAAGACGATCTCCAGAATCTCAGCCAGAGGACTATGGCGGGTGAGGTCTTCGACCACGATAACGACGCGACCGTCGCGATTGGCCTGGAGCAACTCAGCCAGGCCAGGCCCCGCAGCGGGCTTGTGAATAACCGAGGCCATGTGCTCCCGCCAGTCCACAGGCGCAGCTGCAACGGTAGGCTCAGCCACCTGCTGCAACGTCCAGTGCGAGGGAATCGAAACCGAAAAAGTCTCGCCACCCCATGGTACGTCAACCTGTGTCATATATCCCACTCGCCTTCTATGAAAGTTATCAGTTGTCAGTTATCAGTAAAAGCAAAAAAAGAAAGAGGCGAAAGTATTCTGAATCCTGAATTCTGAATCCTGACCTGACTACTGGCTCTTGATTTTTCCTACGACTACATTATACACGCCCAGGGGTTCGGGAAAAACCTGAAACTCGCCGAAACCAGCTGGGGCCAGGAGTTCCTGCAACTGCTCCGGCGTGCGGTGGATCATATTCAGCCCGAAGACCCTGCGGAAAAATCTGTCCGTGCCGTGCTTCTTGGAAATACTGTTGAAAACTATCCCCGAGCCGGGGGGCATTATCTCGCCGAGCGCCTCGGCGATGGCTGTGATCTGCTCATCATGGAGATATTCGCAAATGCCGATCATTTTCACCAGATCGACCCGCTCGTCGATGCGGACCTCGCGGACGTCGCCCTGGATGAACCGGACGCGGTCGAGCAAGCCTTTGTCCCGCGCGACGGTTTTGCCAAACTCGAACGCGTCGGAACTGATATCCACCAGCGTAGCGTAGCTGTCGTTCTTGGCCTGGCCCATGGCGTCGGTGATAATGTGTCCGGGCCCAGCTCCCAGACACAACGCGTGGGCACGATGTGGCGTCTGGTCGATCAGCCCAGCCAACAGCCTGGCTGCGAGCTTTCGGCGGTTTCGCAAAGCCTTGGGGATAGTCCCGCCACCGACGAGAATGCGATCCCAAGCCCTTTTGGGGTTGCCCTCGTAGCTGATAACCATGCTTCGCCATCCGCCCGGGTCTCGCCAGTTAGCCAAGGCCAATTCGCTCTTGCCGTCGCGAAGCCAACCCTTTATCCAAGAAGCGGGGAGATAGTTAGCCAGGGGATTTATCACCAACTTCTTAGCCAACACCGCAGCTGGGCTAAGACGCTCGAACTCTATGTCGTTTATCCAGTCTTCCAAAATTATTCTCCAACCCAAGCGAGAAAAACATTATAGCGTACCCAAGGCCCTGTGCCTATTTGTAAAAAAGCGGCCAGGGCTACATAAAACCCTGACCGCTTAATAATCCCTACAACAACAATCGGTCAACAGGCATCCAACCTACTTGCCTATTGCCTACTTGCCTATTGCCTACTTGCCTATTACCTAATCTTACATCATGCCACCCATGCCACCCATGCCGCCCATGTCTGGCATGGCGGGGGCGTCTTTTTCCGGCAGGTCGGAGATAATCGCGTCGGTGGTCAGCAACAGGCCCGAGACGCTGGCTGCGTTTTGCAGGGCACTGCGTTCGACCTTGGTCGGCACAATAACGCCATCCTTGACCAGGTCGGTGTACTTGCCGGTCAGGGCATTGTAGCCAAAATTAGGCTGGGCTTGCTCCATAACTTTCATCGCCACGACGCTGCCGTCCAGGCCGCTGTTGGCTGCGATCTGTTTGATCGGAGCTACCAACGCTCGGCGAACAATATCCACGCCGGTCTTCTCGTCGGCGTCGGTGCATTTGATCTTGTCCAGCACCTTCAACGCCGTAAGCACCGCCGTGCCGCCACCGGGCAGAATACCCTCTTCCACCGCAGCTCGACAGGCATGAAGGGCGTCTTCCACGCGGGCTTTCTTTTCCTTCATTTCCGCTTCGGTCGCAGCTCCGACGTTTATCTGTGCCACGCCGCCAGCGAGCTTAGCCAGCCGCTCTTCGAGCTTCTCGCAATCGTAGTCGCTGGTCGTCGCAGCTATCTCATTTTTAATCTGCTCGATTCGCCCGGAGATGTCGGCGTCGCTGCCAGCACCTTCGATGATGGTGGTGTTGTCTTTGTCCACGCGGAGACGCTTAGCCGAGCCGAGGTCGCCGATGTCGATGTGCTCCAGCGTAATGCCCATGTCTTCCATGATAGCCCTGCCGCCGGTCAGCACAGCGATGTCGCGGAGCATTTCCTTCCGCCTGTCGCCAAAGCCCGGAGCCTTGATAGCAACGCACTGGAACGTGCCCCGCAACTTGTTGACCACCAGCGTCGCCAGAGCTTCGCCCTCGATGTCCTCTGCGATGATAACCAAAGGCCGACCCGCCTGGGCGACCTTCTCCAGCAGCGGAACGAGGTCTTTTATCTGCGAGATTTTCTTCTCGTGGATCAGGATGAAAGGCTTTTCGAAGTCCACTTCCATCGTCTCGGTCTTGTTGACGAAGTGCGGGCTGACATAGCCCTTGTCGAACTGCATACCCTCAACGAGATCGACGTAAGTGTCCAGGCCCTTGCCCTCTTCGACGGTAATCACGCCGTCCTTGCCGACCTTGTCCATAGCGTCAGCTATCATCTTGCCGATCTCGGTGTCCTGGTTGGCACTGCAGGTGCCGACCTGGGCGATTTCCTTGCTGCTCTTGACGGGGTTGGACAGGTTGCCCAGCTCAGCAATGATAGCTTCGACAGCTTTGTCCACGCCGCGCTTCAGCTGCATCGCCTTGGCGCCAGCTGCGACGTTCTTCAGGCCTTCCTCGAAGATAGCCTCGGCGTAGATGGTCGCGGTGGTTGTGCCATCGCCAGCTACGTCGGAAGTCTTGCTGGCCACTTCTTTGACCATCTGGGCGCCTATGTTCTCGTTGGCGTCTTCCAGCTCGATTTCCTTCGCTACGGTTACGCCGTCCTTTGTAACGGTCGGCGAGCCGAAGCTCTTTTCCAGCACCACAACTCGACCTGTCGGGCCCAGGGTTACCTTGACCGCCTTGGCCAACTGGTTCACGCCGCGACGAATGCCCTGACGAGCTTCAACATCAAATGTAATTTTCTTCTTTGCCATCGTATTTCTCCGTATCTATATAAGTTTATCACTGCTGTCAAGAGTCCACGGGATTAAAAGCGGATTTCACGGATTTTCTTTGATTGAAAACAAAAAAATCCGTGTAATCTCCACAAAAATCCGTGTAATCCGTGGACTCCTATTGCCCATTTGCCTACTTGCCTATTTCACTATCGCCAGGACATCGGACTCGTCCATGAGGAGGTATTCCTCGCTGTCGATTTTGATTTCCGTGCCGGCATAGCTGGTGAAAAGTACCACGTCGCCCTTAGCTACCTGGAACTCGCCCCGAGTGCCGTCAGCGAGCATCCTGCCATCGCCCACAGCCAGGACGGTACCTTCTTTTGGTTTTTCCTTAGCCGAGTCAGGCAAGACGATGCCCCCAGCTGTCATTGTCTCAGCTTCGAGTCGCTTGACCAGAATCTTCTCGCCAAGAGGCCTGATTTTCGGTGCCTTTGTTGCGGTTTTACCTTTTGCCATTTTTGTTGCTCCTTAAAAGAGTAATCAGTTATCAGTTATCAGTTATCAGTTATCAGTAAAAACAAAAAAAACCGTGTCCGTTCGTGTCCATCCGTGGTTCTGTTTTTTTGCTGTTTTTATTTTTTCAACAATTCGTTTTCGCGTTCTTTCGCGTGTTTCGTAGTTTGTTGTTTTTGCTGTTTTTGCTTTTACTGATAACTGACAACAGACAACTTTTTCTAAAATTCTGTTTGTCGTAGTGCTCTGCTTAGTTTGTCCATCATGCCGTGGATTTGTCGGAGCAGTTCTTCCAGTTCCAATGGCTTGACCACCACGCTGAACGCCGCCAGGGCCAGGGCGTGTTCAAGCCAACGCCTGTCGGTGTGCGTCGTTACGACCACCACGGGCAAGCCCTGGTCGACCCGCCGCAACATTCGCAGCAGTTTCAGGACATCAACGTCCCATGGGCTGTCGTCGTCAAGCACAGCCGCGTCAGCCTGGCCCGACTGAACGACGTCAAGCAGCTCCTGGTCGCTGCCTACCTGCCTGGCTCGCAAATAGCGAGGCCCGACGATCCGACCCAGCGCGGGCAGCCAACTCTCAGCCTCGCCGGTAACGACCAGGTCCAAGGGCTTGTCCTGAGGATGTGCTAACCAAACCATTGCGACAGCTCCACAAACAGCCAATCGTCTCGCCAAGGGCTAATACGCCGCTGGGGAGACTTCGTCCGCCTCTTTCCATGCAACACCAATGCCACGCACCCCAACACGCTATCCGAAAAAGAGTTACGCAAAAACACCCCGCGCCACCTACCCCGAAAAACCTGTCGGCCCTGTCGCACAACACCCCCCAAACTGCTTTTCTGACAGCTTGCCAACAAAAAACCGCAAGCTATGCGACAAACCGCATGACCAACAACCCAACTCGAAATCGCAATCGGTATCGGTATCGCAATCGATTTCGATACCGAATAGTCCCGGGTCGGGTGGCATGGCTACACCGCGGGTCTGCGGGGTAGCCATGGTTGGACGGAAAATGACGAATAACGAAGCCCGAATGCCGAATCAATAACGAATTTAGAATGACGAAGAAGAAAAAGA
>JAOZNE010000086.1:0-7966 GCA_029933955.1 Phycisphaerae bacterium | reverse complement strand
TTTGGGCAAATGGCTGGGCGATATGAGTCCTGGTATAGTACTCCCGCGGGCCTGGCACATGACCGCGTCCAGAAAAAAGATGTACGACACCTGCTTCGGCCCGGCCTGGGCGGGGAGCGATTGCTTGACGTCGGCTGCGGCACGGGACACTGGAGTTCCTTCTTCGCATCCATGGGCTATCAGGTTACAGGGGTCGATATTTCACCCGAGATGATCGCCGCAGCAAAGGCTGAGGCCTTGGAATGCAGCTTCGAAATTGCCGACGCCTGCAATTTACCGTTCGAGGACGGAGCCTTCGCCGTGGCTGCATCAATGGCGACGCTGGAGTTTGTAGCCGATGCCCCAGCCATGGTTCGTGAGATGGCCCGCTGCACAAAGCCCGGCGGAAGCCTCATAATCGGCACGCTCAATCGCCTTGCCCCGTTGAACCAGCAGCGTCTTGCTGAAGAACGCCCACCTTATTCATCGGCGAATCTACTGACCCCGCAAGAGGTGAGAAAACTGCTCCAGCCCTATGGCAAGATACGAATAGCCGCCTCGTCGGTAGAGCCTCGTGAAAAGCAATCCCTAAACGGCCCGTTTATTGTTGCGGAGGTGCGAACATGATAATTCAAGCGGAAGTCAGCCTGTATCCGCTGCGAACGAATGAGATCGGCGGCGCGATAGAAAGTTTCGTCGGCAATCTTGAGCAGCAGGATATGAAAGTGGTATCGGGATCGATGAGCACTCGGATTTCGGGCGACAGTAAAAGTGTATTTGCCACACTGGCGGAATCGTTCGACAAGATTGCCGACCAGGGCGAGGTGGTTTTGATAGCCAAGGTCTCCAACGCGTGTCCTCTTGAGCGCGCGGCAGAATAGGAAACGCAAACGATGAACAATGTGCGAATTACGGTACTGGTCGAAAACACCGCTGCCAAGCGCGGGCTGCTGGGGGAGCACGGGCTTGCATTCTGGATTGAACTGGGCGACAAAAACGCCTGTTTCGATACGGGTCAAGGCAAGGTACTTCGCGAGAATGCGGGGCGGCTGGGTATTGACCTGGCCCGGGCTGACGCGGTCGCGCTGAGCCATGGGCACTACGATCACACCGGCGGATTGCCCGATATTTTACACCAGGCCAGGCAGGCTACCGTATATGCGCACCGGTCCGCCTTCGCCCCTAAATACGCCCGTAATCTCGATGGCAGTAGCCGGGATGTCGGCATGCTTTTCCTTAATGAGCAGGACATCAACGAGCGGCACAAACTTGTGCTGGTCGAAGGGCCAACCGAGGTGTGCAATGGATTACAGCTCACCGGCCCAGTGCCGCGAAACACCGACTTCGAAGATACCGGCGGCGACTTCTTTGAGGATACCAGGTGCACCCTGCCGGATGAACTGCCGGACGACCAGGCAGCGTTCTTCGAGACCCCAGCTGGGACAGCCGTTATCCTTGGCTGCGCGCATGCGGGTGTCATCAACACCTTGGAGTACATTCGGACGCTCACGAACAATAGGCCAATTCACACGGTAATGGGCGGCATGCACCTGCTCCACGCAAGCCCCGAGCGAATGGATAAGACCATGGACGAACTGCACCGCCTGGATGTGCGGCGTCTGCTGCCATGCCATTGCACCGGCATCGCTGCTATGGTCCGACTTTGGAACGAGTTTCCCGGCAGGTGTGCAGCCTGCCCCGCTGGTACGATAGTGGAGTTCGAAAGATAAGGCCGAGCGCTGACCCGAAAGAAACCATGACTGAGACAAGATATATTTTTGGCCCCGTGCCGTCGCGCAGGCTGGGCCGTAGCCTGGGCGTAGACCTCGTCCCGTTCAAGACGTGCAGCTACGACTGCATTTATTGTCAACTAGGCCGGACTACCAACAAGACCGTCGAACGACGCCAGTGGGTTCCGCTGGGAGATGTCCTGGCTGAATTGAAGCACAAGCTGACCACCAGGCCCGACTATATTACGCTCAGTGGCTCGGGCGAGCCGACGCTTTATTCGCGTCTGGACGAGCTGATTGCGGGCATCGGTTCCATGACGGATGTGCCCGTCGCCGTGCTCACAAACGGATCGCTGCTGTGGCGGAAGGAAGTTCGCGACCAACTCATGGCCGCCGATCTGATTATCCCCTCGCTGGACGCCGGGGACAGTGCGATGTTTCAGGCGGTCAATCGGCCGGACAAAAACATCTCCTTTGAGCAAATGCTGGACGGGCTGATCGCGATGCGGGAGGAATACCAGGGCGAGTATTGGCTGGAGGTGTTTCTCCTGGCAGGACACACCGCCATCGAAAGCGAGGCCCGTAAAATTATAGACTGCGTTCGGCGAATCAATCCGGATCGGGTGCAGCTCAATACTGCAACGCGACCCACAGCGGAAGATTTCGCCACGATGGTATGCTTCGAGGAGATGGCCAATTTGGCCGCGAAGTTCGACCCGCCGGCGGAGGTCATCGCCGATTATCGCGGCGTGCACAGCCAAAGTGATTTCCAGGCCGGGCGGGAAAGCGTTCTGGAATTGCTGCAACGCCGACCTTGTTCCCTGGAAGATATCGCCAGAGGCCTGGGCATGCACCGCAACGAGGTTGTAAAATATATCGAAGAACTAGACGGCAAAGGATTGCTGAAAAAGCGTTTCTCCGGGGGAAAACTGTTTTATAGCGGCAAACAAGCCTAGCCAAACGTATCAAAAAGCATATCGCAAAGATGCGTACACATTGGAGTTTCTTCGAAATTGGCCAAAAAAAGTGCTTGGCTGTTGGCCGATAAAGACGTTGCCCCCAACTTCCACCGTCCAGTGATCGTCGATTTTATACTTTATATTAGGGCGAATATAGGCGTCGTTGTCCGTCGGGCTGTAATACGCAAAAAATCCCACAGCCAGGTTTTGGTTTAGCAATTGTTTAGTAACTCGAAGCGTAATCACATGACGGGCTTCATCCCCAGCAGCTGCGCCCGGCGGAAGCGTTCGCATATATTCCTCATGGTTCATCATGATTTCGACATAGTATTGCACCCCGACGGTAAGCTCCCTGGCGACCTGGGGCAAGTCCATTTCATAGCCCCACAGCAGACGAACCTGACTGTTTGGAATCAGCGGGTCTTTGCCGCTTCGGTCTTGTTGCGAGTCGTAATAGGCCCCTTCGAAATTCGCGATACCCCGCCAAAAAGGCCCGCGAATACTGCCGCCGTAGGTGTTCAGCCTGGGGTAAAATGCCTTGTTTTTAGCCATATCGAAGCCTTCGGGATTTTTGTAAAAACCCCAGAACCCGTAGGCAGCCAACTCGTAGCTGCCAAACTTTCGAGACAGCCTGGCTGCATACTCCGCATCGGAAAACCACTCGCTCGGCAGGTCGTCCTGAGTGATTGCATCCCTACCCGCCAGTCGACCCAGATTGCGATTAAAGTAACTAAGTCGCCGGCCTGACACAAATCTACCTGGGTTCATCAGGGGGCTGAACACTAAGTCCACATCTACAAGTTTGCTGAAGGCACTTATTTTCACCGCATCTGCCGGAGCCTTGAGATATTCCAAATCTCGGCCTGTGAAGAACGCCTGCCAGTCCTTCGGGAACTGGTCATTTACGAAAAGCAGATCGCCCGTTCCCCAGGTAAGTATCTGCCGCCCCATCTTCACATCCACCCATTTTAGCGGACTAAAACCAACCCACGCTTCTCGAAAATCGAACCAGCCCCGGCCTCGTCGCAAGTCGATATCGCTGAGATGATTGTCCACCTGGTCGTAAAGAAAGTCGCCCGTAAACTTTATTCTTAGCCAGTCAATATCCTTCTGCCATTCCAGCTGAAGGCGGGCCTCTCCAATTGAGGCTTGTTTTTCGTGCGGATCATTTTGCGTGCGAACGCCGCCTCGCGTCTCCAGGAAACCGCTAATACCCGCGTCTTTAACCTGCTCTTGGAACGTCTTTTTTTCAGCGGTTTTTTGAGGCTGACTCTCGGCTGGTTCAGTCTCCAGGCCCGGCGGAAGTTCAGGCTCGCCAATCTCCAGGCCGGCAGGCAGCGGCGGCGTTGTTTGAGATTCCCCAAGCCCAGCTGGGAGCGCGGGTTCCTCGGATGCGTGCAGTGTTTGCGTAAACCCAGGCACGACGATCAATGTCAGAACCGCCATGAAAATAGTGGTTATCGTGCGCATCAGTTTTCCAGATACTTTGTGGGAGGCCGGCGCAGATAACGCTCACTGAAGACAGATTCCGGAATACCCGTGTCATATTTCACAGTGGAGTATATAACGTCCGTATATCTGTTTGTCCGCAGATTGGTCATGCGACTTTTCGTAACCGTCCAGTATCCCTGGATTTGTTTCACCGCCTTGGCTTCGTATTTGCGATAGGCCCGGCCTGCCTGGTCGTAGTACTCGGTTTTGATTACCAGGAATGTTTTTCGGTGTATCCAGGTCTTGTAGTAATTGAAGTTAACGCTCTTTGGTTCCTTAGGCGTACTTTTAAGTATGTAGTAGTTCTTTGTGGTTTCGGCCAATTCGTGTTTGTCATATGCGATATTTCGGCCTGATATATCCTCATAGAAAAAGTCGCTGCCGACGAAACTCGTTCGTTTTTCGCTGCCTGCGATACGCTTGACAAGATCAAGATTCGGCAAGTACAGCCAGCGGTCGTCGTCCTTGTCCAAATGCTTCCACACGAGGAACGCCATCTTGTCAACATCGGCGGGCTTGTGGAAGAACACATAGAACTTTTGCTCTCCGGCGAAATACTCCTTGTTTTTAGGTATATTTTCGTCCTGCTTGGGTTTTGGCGCGTCCCATCTCAGGATAGTCATCTCGCGTTGCCGTGTTCGGCCTTGTGAGTCCACGATGTTCATTTTCACTCTGGCTCGGCCATTGGCGCCTTGGTAGTAGGCAGTGAAGTTTGCCTTCTCGACAATCTGGCCCACAGTGGGCTTGTCCGCGGCCTGGGCACACAATGCAAAGATACCGGCACATAGCGTAACTATTATTAGCGATTTGGTTTTCATTTCATTTTCTCCTTGTGTAATTCATATGACTCTAAGGTTCTACACTTTGATCTGCGGGATATCAACCAGCAGAATGGCACGAATGTCGCGATTCCAATTATCGACACCCATGTTACAACGCTCCAGCCAAATGACGAATACAAACTCATTGCAACGGTAGCCACGGCTGTTATGTAAGCAACGAGGCACAACCCACAGTTGCACCAGGCGGATGCCGCGTTTGAATCCTGGCGGAAAAGTCGTTTTTCCATTATGCGAATAAGGGCTGGCAGCAGCATTAGCGTCGCTGCTCCGCTTACTATCAGAATCGCAGCCAGCAGGAAACCGACCGTTCGATACGGCAGTAGCGGTGCCAGCAGCAACGGCGTAAATCCCGCCGCTATTACTATAATGTTGCGGCTAATCGCCCGGGCTGGCTCGGCAAACATGTGTGAAGCTGTGGCTTGCCATGTTCCGTATCGCTCGTGCATTTGACGAGCCCGAACGAGAAAGTGAATCGCGAAATCCACCGCCAGGCCCAGAGTCAGGCTGCTGAGGATAGCAACGGGCATGTCGTAATCTTTGCCGACCAGGCCCACGGCTCCGTAGATAGCGACGATGGTTACCGTCAGCGGGATCATGCTCAACAGCCCCCAAAGTGCGGAGCGAAACAGGATAGTCATCAGCAGGAACACCACAAGAAAACTGCCGGCGAATGCGCGGAGCATACCGACGACCATCTTGTTCTGCCAGGTAACATTTATGTATGTCAGCCCAAACCAGCTAGTCTTCAGGGGAACCGGCGCCGGGTGCAGGGCCAGGTATTTATCGGTCGCCCGCACAACTTTTTCCATGTCTTTATTATCCCCGCTGGTCAGCTGCACCCACATGCTGGCGGTCTGATACGCATCGGCTCCGCTTACGGTAACAAAGTGCCCCAAATCCTGAGGCCGATGTGAAGACTCGAACTGAATAAGACACTCGGCGACGGCCTGGGTGGTGTTGGGGATGGCATAATACTCTACTATTTTAGGGTCATCCACGTTTTGGGCCAGCAGGTCGCGGTGCACCGTTTTGACAATATCAGCCAGCGAATTGCTCTTGCCAACAACCCCACTCGTGCCAATGGCCCGCTGCAACCGTGACTGCCATTTCAGCACATCCGGGCGTTTGAAAACCTCCTGGCCATCGCCGCCGGTGTATTCCAACACAAGATAGGCCATGTATGTTCCGCCGAAGTGGTCGTTGAGAACGCGGTCGGCCACGCGGATGGGGTGGCTTTTGGCGAACCACTTGACCGGGTTGTCGTTGATGTTGATTCGGCTGATTCCGTAGGCTGCGACGACGAGTATCACCGCGGCGACGGCAAGGATCGGCTTGGCCTGTCTGTATGTCGCACCGCCCATCCAGTGCAGGCTTTTGCCAAGCCAGCCCTGCGGCGTCGCATTGGTATCATCGGCCTTGTGGACAGCTCCGAAGTTCTCCAGTCGCTTCGGCGAGATGAACATTACAAAGGCTGGGATGAAGGTTATCGTCAGCACCCATGCGAACATAATGCCAGCCGCGACAAACAGACCAAACACCTGCACTGGAGGAATCGGCGTCAACGCCAGCGATGCAAAACCAGCCGCGGATGTGAGCGAGGTGTAGAGCATCGGAGCGAAGAGTTCGTCCATAACGGCGAGCATGGTTTTTTTGCGGTCGCGTGTGGCTTGGTATTTTTCGAAGAAGTCGCTGATGATATGGATGCTGTCCAGCACGGCGATTGGCATGATGAAAATCGGTATCATGCTCGACATTATGTGGATGGGAAAGCCGCAAATGACAAGTGCCCCCATGGTCAGAATCACCGACACTATCGCGACGATCATCGGGCTGACGACGACGATCAGCTTGCGGAAGAACAGGAGCATGAGCAGGAAAACGACGAGCATCGCAGCGGGTGCGGAAATTGCCATCTGGACAAACATCTCGACGCCGAAAGTATCCTCCGCCACCGGCAGGCCCGTGATGTGGAACTCCTCAGGCCCCTGGCCAAAGGTCGCGATTTTTTTCTGCAATTCGCGATAGACCCTGTAGCTGAGCTTCTTTTCCGTTATCGGCAGGTAAAGCGCGATGGCCAGGCCGTCCTCGCTGACCATCGTGCCGTTGAGAAAAGGCACGCGTAGGGCCTTGGCTCGGATCGCGTTGGCCTGGGCCTGGGTTTTCGGCGGGGTTGGCATTAGCCAACTGAAAACAATCGCGCCGTTGCGAGGCTCGATGGAGTCCACCGTGGACGGGCCTATGACATCGTTTGGAATGACGCCGCGAGGTTTTTTAGCTGCGGCGGGCTGCTCGCGGATGGCGGAGTTTTTTGGCTCGGCTGGCGCATCCAGGCCTGGTATCCCGCTTGGTTCTGCCAGCCCTTCAACGGACGGCTCGCCAGCGTCGTTCCGCTGTTCCTGCCGGGCGGTATTGCCGGCCTCGTCAAACTGCAAGCTGCGAGCGAACCGCGTCAGTTCGTAAATTTTCCCGAGCGACGACGGATTGAACACGCCATTGGGGTCGTGCTCGTTGACCACCCCCACGACGATCATATCGTGCAGGTCCATCCGCTTTTTCATTTCGTCGTGGAAGACGCGAACGGGTTCGTCCGGCGAGAGCATATTTTCCGGATCGGTATCGACGGTGATGCTTGGCAGGAAGCTCAGACTACGCGAAAAGTTTTTGACGCTCTCGGGCAGCGGCTTGATGAGATGCAACGAAGGCAAGGCCGCTCCCTGCAGCACCGCGATCGCCAGGGCCGCCATCAGGCCTGTAACAAGTTTATAATGTCTCAGCGAAAACGCCGTTATTCGAGTTCCGATTTTCATTCTTTACTCCTCAATGCTTATGGTCAATATTCTGCTCAACCCTGCCAACAGTTTCGTGCTTTCAGCCTGCTACCCCAGCATATCCTTGAGAATCTCTATATCGGGCACCTTGCCGAGAACTTTAACCTCGCCATCGACAGCCAGGGCTGGGGTCATCA
>JAOZNE010000318.1:0-2035 GCA_029933955.1 Phycisphaerae bacterium | reverse complement strand
CCAACGGTAAGACCAGGATTTAATCTCCAACGCCACTGCCGATTAATGACAACTGGCATTTTACAGACAAAGAGTGTAGGCTGTCGCTTCGATATTGACGTTAAGGAATTGAAGCATGATAGACATTAAACTTATTCGTGAAAATCCCGCAGCTTACAAACACACTGCCACGGTGAAACAGTGCAACATCGACATCGACGAACTCCTGGCTGTGGACGAGCAGTTGCTCCAGGCCCGGCGAGAGTTGCAAGAGGTCAAGACCGCCCAAAACGCCGCGGGCAAGGAGGTGGCTTCGCTGCCAAAGGACGAAAAACCCGCCGCCATCGCCAGGCTGGGCGAACTGAAATCTCGCGCTAAAAAACTTTCCGAGCAGGTGGATAACCTCGAACCGAAGTTTGAAGAGCTGATGTTGCTCGTGCCGCAGATTCCCGCCCCGGAGGCACCCGTCGGCAAGGACGAGTCTGACAATGTTGAGGTTCGCAAGGTCGGCGAGATTCGCGAGTTTGACTTCGAGCCAAGGGATCATGTCGCGCTGGGCGAGCTGCTGGACATCATCGACATTCCCCGCGCGGTCAAGCTGGCTGGGGCGAGGAATTATATCCTCAAGGGCGCCGGAGCCATGCTGCACCAGGCGGTGCTTCGCCTGGCGATGGATATGATTATCGACAAGGGGTATCAGCCCATGACCGTGCCGGTGTTGGTCAACGAAAATGTCATGGTCGGCACGGGCTATTTTCCGACAGGCCGAGACGACGCCTATCTTTGCGAACGCGATGGCCAGGCGCTGGTCGGCACAGCTGAGGTGCCAACGACAGCTTACTACGCGGACGAGATTCTCGGCCAGGCCCAGTTGCCCGTGAAGTTCGCAGCTATGAGTACATGCTTCCGTCGCGAAGCTGGCGCTGCGGGGAAAGACACCAAGGGCCTGTACCGCATACACTCGTTCGACAAGGTCGAGCAGGTGATACTTTGCAAAGCTGACCCAGCGGAGTCAGCCAGGCTGCACGAGGAAATTATCCGCAACGCCGAGGACTGCCTGGCTGCGATGGATTTGCCGTATCGCGTTATCGAGTGTTGCACCGGCGACATGGGCCTGGGCAAGGTTCGCATGTTCGACATCGAGACCTGGATGCCCAGCCGGGGCAGCTACAGCGAGACGCACTCAGCCAGCCGATTCCACGATTTCCAGTCGCGTCGGCTGAACATCCGCTACCGCGACGAAGCTGGGCACCTGCAGTTCGTCCACACGATGAACAACACCGTCATCGCCAGCCCGCGGATACTCATCCCGCTGTTGGAGCTGAACCAAAACGTCGACGGCAGCGTCAACATCCCCGAAGCACTGCAACCTTACATGGGCGGGATGAAAAAAATCGAACCGAAAATGTAGCTGTGAAAAAATGTAGCACACCCGCCCTCGGCTGTGAAGATGCGAGTTGTAGCACAGTCGGGGGCGACTGTGCTACATGAACAAAACACAGCCGGGGGCGACTGTGCTACATGATGTTGGTCTGAGGAGATGTAAATTATGAATCGTTATAGTTTGCAGTTGGGACTTTGTGTTGCGGCGCTGACGCTGTGTGCCGGAGCGGTTTTTGCCGCAGCCGGTCAAGACCCCGCTTTGGCCCGGGCTAGGGCGTTTGTGGAGCAGTCCGACAGATACCTTCACCACAGCAAGCTCCGCCGGGGCATGAAGGGCTACGGGCTTAGCGTTTTTGCCGGGACGAAGATAGCCAGGTTCGACGTCGAGATAATTTCGGTCGTGAAAAACTTCTCGCCCCGGCGGGACGTTATATTGGCGATGCTCGCAGGCCAGGGCCTGGCTGGGACGCGGGTAATCCAGGGCATGAGCGGCTCGCCGGTCTACATGAAAGACCCCGCTGACGGCAAGTTCAAGATGATCGGCGCCGTTGCGTATGGCTGGGGGCTGTCGAAAAAACCCCTGTGTGGCATTCAGCCTATTACGCAAATGTTGGCTATCTCCGGCGCGCTGAAGCAGTTCGACCCGAAACACAAACCAGCCTCGGGCAAAAAA
>JAOZNE010000317.1:0-2049 GCA_029933955.1 Phycisphaerae bacterium | reverse complement strand
ACCGAAGGCCAGATGCTCCAACGAGTCATGCCCAATTTAATGGGCATGAAGAATATTCTAGCCCTTAATGACGAAGGACACCACTGTTACCGTGAGAAGCCCGCTAAAGACGACGAAGGCGACCTCAAGGGCGACGACCGGAAAGAGGCAGAGAAAAATAACGAGGCAGCTCGCGTGTGGATATCCGGCCTGGAATCCGTCAACCGCAAGCTCGGTCTTTCACAGGTCATGGATCTTTCTGCAACCCCGTTTTTTCTTCGCGGGTCCGGCTATGCGGAGGGTACGCTGTTTCCCTGGACGATGAACGATTTTTCCCTCATGGATGCCATCGAGTGCGGCATTGTAAAACTTCCGCGAGTCCCGGTGGCCGATAATATCCCCGGTGAGGAAATGCCTAAATTCCGCAACCTCTGGGAGCATATCGGCAAACGAATGCCGAAAAAGGGGCGTGGTAAGGGAAATGCATACGACCCCCTCAGTATACCCGTCGAGTTGCAAACCGCTCTGGAGGCCTTATACGGCCACTACGCGGAAACATATAAGCTCTGGCAGGAGGCGAACATCAAGGTCCCACCGTGTTTCATTGTTGTATGCAACAACTGCTCCACATCTAAGCTCGTGTATGATTATATTTCAGGGTTTCAAAGGGAGAACGAGGATGGTTCGACTACGCTGGTAGATGGCAGATTAGAGTTGTTCCGCAATTTCAATGAACACGGAGATCCACTTGGTAGGCCTCGAACGCTTTTGATCGATAGCGAGCAACTCGAATCCGGTGAGGCTTTAGATAAAAACTTTCGCAGTATGGCCTCTGACGAAATCAACCGCTTCCGCCGTGAGATCATTGAGCGAACCGGCGACCGGCGCCAGGCTGAAAATATCACAGATCAGGCTTTGCTCCGAGAGGTCATGAACACAGTTGGCAAAGAAGGGCGGCTCGGCGGGTCCATTCGTTGTGTTGTGTCCGTCTCCATGCTTACCGAAGGTTGGGACGCAAATACCGTGACACATGTTTTGGGTGTGCGAGCATTCGGCACGCAATTGCTCTGCGAGCAAGTCATCGGGCGTGCGCTGCGTCGCCAGTCATACGACCTCAATGAGGAAAATCTTTTCAATGTCGAATACGCCGATGTATTGGGTATTCCGTTCAATTTCACTGCAAAGCCAGTTGTTGCTCCGCCCCAGCCTCCTCGCGAAACCGTCCATGTCAAAGCAGTTCGACCTGAGCGGGATCATTTGGAAATCCAGTTTCCTCGCGTTGATGGCTACCGCGTTGAGTTGCCCAGAGAACGGTTAACTGCGGAATTTAATGACGACTCTATCCTTGAACTCACGCCAGATATTGTCGGGCCGACCAAAAATCGTAACGAAGGGATTATCGGCGAAGGAGTCGACCTTACGCTTGTTCACACAGGCGATATACGACGATCAACGCTACTCTTTCATGTTACCAAACGCCTGCTCTACACTAAGTGGCGAGATCCAGGAGACGATCCCAAGCTCCATCTGTTTGGCCAGCTAAAGCGAATCACGAAACAGTGGCTCGACAACTGCTTGGTTTGCAAGGGTGGAACCTATCCCGCCCAACTGATGTATCAGGAGCTTGGCGACATCGCCTGCGAGCGCATTACAGCTGGTATCACACGATCTCTCATTGGCGAGCGGCCCATTAGGGCCGTGCTTGACCCGTACAATCCGACAGGTTCGACCGCATTTGTGAATTTCAACACATCCAAGCAAGATCGCTGGGAAACCGACGCTCGCCGCTGTCATATCAATTGGATAATCCTTGATAGCGACTGGGAGGCGGAGTTCTGCCGTGTGGCCGAAGCACATCCCCGCGTGCGGGCCTATGTCAAGAACCACAACCTCGGCCTGGATGTTCCGTACCGCTATGGTTCAGTGACCCGCAAATACATTCCGGATTTTATCGTGTTGGTTGACGATGGCCGGGGCGACGATGACCTGCTGCATCTGGTTGTGGAAATCAAAGGCTACCGTCGCGAGGACGCCAAGGAGAAGAAATCCACTATGGACACGTATTGGATC
>JAOZNE010000085.1:0-8020 GCA_029933955.1 Phycisphaerae bacterium | reverse complement strand
TAAACCCGCGAAGAAGAAATAATGTAGCCCAGCCGCCCTCGGCTGTGCCGAACCATGTAGCACAGTCGCCCTCGGCTGTGTCGATCTTGCCATATTTCCGATATTTTTTACACAAACTTCCCAGCTGAAGGTGGCTAGGCTACACTCTTGCAATTAGCTCATTTTCGCTCATTTTCGCGTGTTTTCCGTGTATTTCGTAGTTTCTTGTAGCTGTGAAAGGCTAGGAAATAATCCGCTCGATATCCCCTCTTTGGAAAAAAATCCGATTTTTCCGATTTTTCCTCATTTTATCCTTATCCCTATGCCGATACATGAATATACCCCAAGTTGGGGATGGCAGATGCTGGCCCAGGCGAGCCGGCGGAAAGGGTATCACTGATGAAAATTATGATAGTCGAGTCTGACTGGCAGTTTACCGTCCGAGCAGTTCGGTATTTTGAGTTCCGAGGCCACTGGGTCGTGCAAGAGTCGCCCCAAGGCCTGGCCGGCCGAGCGAGAAGCTGGCAACCAGACCTGGTGATACTCGCGGCGGAGTATGCTTCCGAGGAAACGCTCAATTCGCTCCGAGCCTTGCCCGGCACGCCCGCGATTTTACTTTCCGAACACATGAGCAACTTCAAACAAGCCTGGGCAGCCTGGCAGCGTGGCGGCGACGAACTGCTCATGAAACCCGTCTTCAGAGCGTCGGAATTGCAGGAAGCAGTAGTAACCGCGATGGAAAACGCGACGCTAAGTCGACAAAAATCGCAGTCCCACAGCATGGCTATAGCGTAAAAAAGTTGTCAGTTTGCGTCGAGAGTCCACCGGTTTCACGGATTCAAAAAGAGATTACACGGATTTTCTTTTTTGATTAAAAATAATCCGTGTAATCTTCTTCTAAAAAAATCCATGAAATCCGTGGATTGCTGTTTTGTCTATTGGCTATTCCCTATTTGCCCACTTCCCTGTTTCCAGTTTTCTTTTGTGTCTGCTGGTTCGTCGGCGTCGGAGGTTTTTAACTCTTCTATACGATCCCTCAACCGAGCCGCTTTCTCGAACTCCAACCCCTCAGCTGCAGCCAGCATCTCCCGCTCAAGCTCCGCCAAAATCTCCGTCCGGTCGAAGGCTTCGTCGCTACTGGCTCCCATCGCGTCGCGGGCTATCTGCCGGGCGTGGGTCTGCTCAGCCAGGGCGTTGCGAATTTCTTTCTTGATAGTTTGCGGCGTGATGCCGTGGGCCTTGTTGTAAGCCAACTGAGCCTCGCGCCGCCGAGTGGTTTCGGACATAGCCTTGGCCATGGCGCCGGTAACGCGGTCGGCGTAGAGATAAACCTGGGCGTCCACGTTCCGAGCGCATCGGCCTATGGTCTGAATCAGCGATGTCGCCGAGCGAAGAAAGCCTTCCTTGTCCGCGTCGAGAATAGCTACCAGCGAAACCTCCGGCAAGTCAAGGCCCTCTCGCAGCAGGTTCACGCCGATAAGCACATCGAACTTGCCCTGGCGAAGTTCGTTGAGAATCTCCACCCGCTCGAGCGTGTCGATTTCGCTGTGGAGATATTTGCACCGGAAACCTTCCTGCCGAATATACTCCGCGAGGTCTTCGCTAAGTCGTTTGGTAACGGTGGTGATGAGCGTCCGCTGGCCGGCCTTGTTACGCTTGGCTATCTCCCTCAGCAAGTCCGCCACCTGTCCCGTTGCAGGGCGAACCTCCACCGGCGGATCGATCAAACCCGTCGGACGGATAATCTGCTCGACGACCTCGCCCCCCGCCAGCTCCAGTTCGTAGTCGCTTGGCGTAGCAGATACGAAAACCACATTGTTCATCGCTTGCTCGAACTCGTCGTATTTCAGCGGACGATTGTCCAATGCCGACGGCAGGCGGAACCCGTGCTCGATAAGCACTCGCTTGCGGGCCTGGTCGCCGTTGAACATCGCGCGAATCTGCGGGATGGTAACATGCGACTCGTCTATTATCAGCAGGAAGTCGTCCGGGAAATAGTCCAGCAGCGTGTAAGGCTTCTCGCCGGGCTTTCGCGCGTCAAGATATCGTGAATAATTTTCGATCCCCGGGCAGTAGCCAACTTCCCGCATCATCTCGATATCATATTTCGTCCGGGCACCAAGCCGTTGGGCTTCGAGCAGTTTGCCCTGGTTTTTCAGGTCTATAACGCACGAGTGGAGTTCCCGTTTAATTTGGCCTTTCGCTTTTTCGACGACTTTTTCGTCGACTATATATTGCACAGCTGGGAAAATAAACGCCTGGTCGGTCGAGCTGAGGGCCTCGCCCGTGGTTGGGTTTATCAGGCGGACAGCCTCGATTTCGTCGCCGAAGAATTCCACCTGATAGCCGAACTGTTCGTAGGCCGGGTAGATGTCCACCGTGTCGCCCCGGACGCGAAATGTGCCCCGCTTGAAGTCCACATCGTTGCGGTCGTAGTGCAGGTTCACCAGCTGTCGCAGCAACTCGTTTCGCTCGATAGCCAGGCCGACGCGGACCGCTGCGACCGACGCTTTGTAGACATCCGGGCTGCCCAGGCCAAATATGCACGAGACGCTGGAGATGATGATAACGTCGCGGCGATGACTGAGACTGGTCGTGGCTGAGAGCCTGAGTCGGTCCAGATCGTCGTTGCGGGCGGCGTCTTTTTCGATGTAAATATCTCGCTGGGGAATGTAGGCTTCGGGCTGATAGTAGTCGTAATAGCTCACGAAATACTCGACCGCGTTTTCGGGAAAAAGCTCCTTGAACTCCTCATAAAGCTGAGCGGCGAGGGTTTTGTTATGGCTGATGACCAGCGTAGGCCTGCCCAGCTTCTCGATAACATTGGCCATGGTAAAAGTCTTGCCGCTGCCCGTAACGCCCAGCAGAACATTAAACTTTTGGCCCTGGGTTATGTTGGCTGAGAGACGATCGATCGCAGCAGGTTGATCGCCCTGAGGCGTCATCTTCGATATGACTTTCAAGTCCGGCATTGCTTACCTTACATAAAAACAGCTACCACATATAAAAACAGCGGAACACGAATGGCACGAAAAGAAACGAATGACACGGGAGGGGCATTGGTTATTGGTTTTTCAATGGTCATTGGGTATTTGGGCCTTGGTCATTTTTTTCGGCATTTGGCATTCGTCATTGATTCGGCATTCGGGCTTCGTTATTCGTCATTCGATGTCATCTGTAGCACCGCATTATACCACAAGCCTTGGGCATGCGATATTGTTTCCACGGCCCAGCTGGGCTATAATCCCGCGTATGATTGATATCCACACGCACGCGTTTCCAGACGACATCGCACCCCGGGCCATGACCAGCCTGCAGGGTCGCACCCCCGCTTGGCAAGCGGTTGGCGACGGCACGGTCGCGGGGCTTCTGGCGGCGCTCGACCGGGCGGAGATAGACCTGGCCTGCGTCTGCGCCATCGCTACCAAGCCCAAGATGGTCAAGGGGATTTTGAAGTGGCAGGGGTCGTTCAGCTCCGACAGACTCGTGCCGTTCTGCTCGATTCATCCGCTGGACAAAAACCCCCGCAAATGGCTTAGGCGCATGGCCAGCCAGGGCGTCCCCGCTATCAAACTGCACCCGTATTATCAGGACTTCGTCGTGGACGACGAGCTGCTATTCCCCATCTACGAAGCAGCTATCGAGTTCGACCTGGCCATCACGCTGCACTGCGGACGAGACATAGGATTCGCCGACGACCAGACCGACCGGGCCAGCGCAGCGAGACTCGCTGCGGTGGTGGACAGGTTCCCCGAAATCAGGCTGCTCTGCACGCACATGGGAGGCTGGGGCGAGTGGGACGAGGTCGAAAAATATCTCGTCGGCAAAGACGTCTTCTTCGAAACGTCCTTTGGCCTGACGCACATGCCCCCCGAACAGTTCCAGCGAATCGTCGCCGCACATGGCCCGGAGAAAATATGCTTCGGCTCGGACTGGCCTTGGAACGACCCCGCGACCGAACTGGCAAGAATCAAAAATATCGTCGATGAGGAAACCTTCAAACAAATTTCATTCCGCAACGCCTGCCAACTACTGGGCGTCTAATGTAGCATAGCCGCCCTCGGCTGTGGTTCTTTTTAGGCATTTCACACAAGTCTTCACAGCCGGGGGCGGCTGTGCTACATGATGGAATGACTTGTACTAACATCCGATGGCCCGGCGCGGATTTTCGACAGTCAGCCTACGGATTTGCTCCTCGCCCAAGCCCAGATGCTCCCGCAAGTTTGCCCTGGCCTGGGGCATGCTCACCGCCGAGCCGACCAGATGTGTGCCGTCCGGCGACCGGGCTGCGAGGTCTTCGCCGACGAGCAAATCCCACCGCCCGATGGTATAACGCCCAGGCCCCAGGCCAGCTGCCGCCATCGCGTCGGTCGTTACTATGCACCGCTCCCCAGCCAGGTCGATGATATTTTTCAGCACGAAATACGGCAGGTGCACGCCGTCAGCTATCAATGTCAGCCAAAGTTTATCCGCCAGGGCCAAGGCCCGCTGGATGATATTATCATGGCGTGGCATCTCCGCCGGACAGCCATTGCCCAGGTGCGTGAACATGCTCAGCCCCGCGTCGATAGCCTTGCCCAGCTGCTCCAACGACGCATCACAATGACCCGCCGAAACCACCACGCCGCGGTCAGCCAACATCCTGGTAACCGCCAGGCCCGCGTCGCACTCCGGCGCGAGAGTTACGATCCGCGTCAAACCGTCCGCCGCAGCCAACAGGCGATCCATCTTATCCGCGTCGGCTGGGCAAATCGCGTCCGCCGGGTGCGCACCGCGATAACCCTCCGCCGGATTTATGAAAGGCCCCTCTATGTGGAAGCCCGCGATTAGCTGCCTGGCCAGGGCGTCCCCAGCCCGCAACTCCGCCAGGCGAGCCAGGCGAGCAGACATCACATCGATATCCTCGGTCATAATCGTCACCAACACCCCAGCGACGCCGTCAGCTTGCAGGGCTTGGCAGGCCTGGTGCAAGTCCGCAGACCCCAGCCCGTCGGAGTTAAAATCCACGCCGCCGTAGCCGTTGACCTGAAGGTCGAAGTATCCATGCTCGCTCATAATCGCCAGTCCGTTCCGCAGGCTACAGGCCCGCTGCAATTTCCTCGAGAACCGCCAACCCCTCGCCCAAGGCCTCAGCCGTAATCGTCAACGGCGGATTTATTTTAATAGCACAGCCGCCAATGCCGACCGGGGCGAAGAGCATTACGCCCTTGCCGATGGCCTGGTTCACCATCTCCCACGCAGCCTCGGGGTCAGGCTCAACCGTGCCAGCCTTGGTAAATTGCAACGCGCCGACCAGGCCCGTCGCAGCCCAGCACCCCACCTTCCCGCTGGACGCCTGGGCTATTTTTTCGCAACCCTCAGCCAGCATCGGCGCGAGCTTGGCAGCATTGGCGACCAGATTTTCCTTCTCAATAACTTCGAGATTCGCCAGTGCCGCCGCGGAGCATATCGGATTGGCGGAGTGCGTGCTGGTCATCTCGCCCGGGCCGTACATGGTCATCAGCTCCTCCGTGCCCAGCACAGCCGAGGCCGGCATGCCGCCGGAGAAGCCCTTGCCGCAAGCGACCAAATCCGGCACGATGCCATAGTGCATAAAACCGAACCACTCGCCAGTCCTGCCGAACCCAGCCTGAACCTCGTCGAAAATCAACACCGCCTCGTGCGCGTCGCACCACTTGCGAAGCGACTGGGCATATTCGACGGGCAGGAGCGTGGCATTGCAGCCTTGGTAAGTTTCGCCCATTACGCCGCAAACATCTTGCGGCTCGACGCCTTGCTCTGCTAGCGACTTTTCGAAAACTTCAAAACTTATATCCTTCTGCCGGAACCCGTCGGGAAAAGGCACCTGCACGAAACGATGATCCGTGTCGCCGATCCAACTTTTCAAAGCAGGCGAACCGCCCGCTAATTGCGAGCCCATAGTTCTGCCATGGAAACCATTTTCAAATGAAACAATCACACTCTTGCCCTCATCGCCGACCTGCATACCCTTTGTGCGGGCCAACTTAATGCAACATTCCGTAGCTTCCGAGCCGGTCGTCAGCAGGAATACTCGCCTCAGCGGTGCCGGCAGCAGGCTGGTGAGTTTCTCGACGAGTTTGACGCGAATCTCTGTCGGAAAACAGTATGCGTGGTACATGCCCTTGTTGGCCATGTTCGTGATAGCCTCTATAATTTCAGGCCTTCCGTGCCCAGAGGAGGTAACCAACACCCCAGCTGAAAAATCCAGCCAGGTGTTACCATATGCGTCGGAAACGGTGAAATCCTCGCCATGATCCCAGATGATCGGAGGCTGGCCGCCCATGCTGCGAGGCTCCAAATCGCGAAGCTTCTCCAACAATGCGATAGATTCCGGAACTGGAATCTGCGTGCAAATTGTGCGATACTTTGTTTTAACCGGTTCTACCTGCCGCGGCAGCAGGGGGAATTCTTTCGTTGCCATACTCTGATTTTCCTTTCGGGGGTTACTCTAACTTTGCGATAACTTTTTAGATAGTTGGTTTTTTAGCCAAAAAAGACATTTAACTATTTGTCATACTTTTTGAAATCTATGCTGCCGTTGTCATAGTGTATCTCGACCTCTCGCCCGCCGTTGGCGATGCTTAGCCGGGCAGCCTCGACGACCAGTTCGTTGTAGCTGCTGTTGGCGGGCGTAGCCATGATACCCTCGTCGTCAAGCTGCCTGATAAACTCCTGACGCTCGGCCAGGCTCGCCATCGCCGAAGCCTTGCAGCCCGCCTTGATGATATACTCCGCGCTGCGATGGCCATAGCCTATTGGCATAAGTCCCTCGCCGCCCTGGTCGATAAGCTGGAAATAGTCGGGGTTTGGCTCGGCGTATACCGTATCGCCCGGGTCGCTCCCCGCGCTGGTATAGCAGGCTTTTACGCCTCGATACTGATCCGAGTGTACAAGCATAGCGGCGTCTTTTTCGCCCTGACACCACATAGCCAAGCCTTGGTAATTCCCCCCAGCTGCGGCGTCTGGCGAGCCTATCGCATCGACCACACTCAGAGACGCACCGTTTTCCCACACGACCCGTCCGTCCGTCCAGAGATATCCTTCCCGTCCGTTGGGGTATTTGTCCACGATGCCATAGACGCTGACCGACTTGGGTCGAAGCCCGGTGATAAACGCAATCAGGTCTACATAATGACAGCCGACATAAGTAAACATGTCGCTGTTTTCGCAGGTGCACCAGTTTTGAAAGTTCGAGTCGCGATAGTACCACGGCTCAATCATCTGGGCCTGGGCCAGGCGAAAGTTTCCAAGTTTGCCGTCCTGATATTTTTTGCGAGCCATCAGGTTTCGATAATCGAATCTTTTGTGATATTCAACTCCGACGACCACACCCCGCTTATAGGCCAGGTCTGCGATTTCCTCAGCTTGGGCATATTTGAGTACCAGTGGCTTGACGATGCAGACGTGCAAACCATTTTCGACAGCAGCTTTGAGTATGCTGTAATGCAATTGGTCAGGCACTGCTATCACAGCCAGGCTACCCTGGCCTGCTGAAGCGAAAACCTCTTTATATATGTCTGGAAACTTCTCAGCTGGGTCTACCCTGGCTGGGTCCGGGTGCGGCACGAAACTCTGAGCGGGAAATGCTCGATGTAGCGTCGCGTCGTCCTGAAGCTCTCGTATCGGCTTGGCGTCCAGCGCGCAGACATGAATTTCGCCAAGGACGCCCTCTCGCTGAAGTTGATAAATCGTAGGCAAAAGTTGAACGCGAGTTATCATACCCCCGCCGACGACTATAACTTTTGGTTTTGTTGTCATAATAGTTTTTCCTGATTTTTATTAAAGTTCAAATTATCCCAAAAAAGTCAAATGGCTTTGCGTCTGGTTTGTTGGCTGTATTTTGTCATGTAGTCCAGGTGCTTGCGTAGTATTGCGAGGCATTTTTTTACGTCGCCCTTTTTCAGCCCAGCGAGGAGTTTGCGATGATAATCCAACGCCAAGTTTTCCTCGCCCTCGTGTTGAGATGTGAATACCGACGAAAATCGATGGTACTCATAAATGGCTTCGAAGGCTGTAGCCA
>JAOZNE010000316.1:0-2079 GCA_029933955.1 Phycisphaerae bacterium | reverse complement strand
TGCGCAGCGGTGCGATAACTCAGCGCGAGTTTCATGACCAGCTGCTCGACGATATGGACCTCGAACGCGAGCGGGGTATTACCATAAAAGCCTCCGCTGTTACCATGGAGTACGAGCTGGATGGCCAGCGGTATATGCTCAATATGATAGACACGCCTGGGCATGTGGATTTTCATTACGAGGTCAGCCGATCTCTGGCAGCCTGCGACGGAGCCTTGCTGGTGGTCGATGCAGCTCAGGGCGTCGAAGCCCAGACCGTCGCTAACGCGCATCTTGCCAGCCGGGGCGGGCTGGAGCTTGTGCCGATTATAAACAAAATAGACCTCCCCGCAGCCCGGCCTGAAGACGCAGCCATGGAAGTCGAAGGGCTAATTCACGTGCCCGCTGAGGATTGCATTTTCACCTCCGCCAAAACCGGCGAGGGTACGGACGATATGCTCCAGGCTATTGTTCGTCAGCTGCCCGCACCGGCGGGAGACCCGGACGGTCGAACCCGGGCGCTTATTTTCGACAGCACTTTTGACGATTATCGCGGCGTGATTGTGTATGTTCGCGTAGTTGACGGCAAGCTGGCTCTCGGCGACAAAATTCGCATGATGGGCACGGGCGATACGTATCAGATAACCGAGATGGGCAAGTTCTCGCCCCGGCGGGAGCTGGTGAAAAGTCTCCAGGCTGGCGAGGTCGGATTCATCGTCGCCAATATCCGCAGCGTCTCGGTGGTGCATGTGGGCGATACGATAACGCTCGACGCCAGCCGGGCTGAGGAAGCCCTGCCTGGTTACAAGCCGCCGCAGCAAATGGTCTTTAGCGACTTCTACCCCGGGCCTAGCACGCAGTTTCCCGACATGCGTGACGCGTTGGAGAAGCTCAATCTCAACGACTCGTCGCTGACGTTTGTCGCTATTAGTTCCGACGCGCTTGGTTTTGGGTTTCGTTGCGGTTTTCTGGGCATGTTGCACATGGAGATTGTTCAGGAAAGGCTGGAGCGCGAGTTCAACATCGAGGTCGTCCAGACCGCGCCGACCGTGCCGTACGAAATTCTTATGACCGACGGCAAGGTTATCGAGGTGGACTCCGCTGGCGACCTGCCCGAGGTGAACCTGCTGGAGGAAATCCGTGAGCCTGTCGTCAAGGTCGATCTTATCGTGCCCAGCGAAAGCATCGGTGGCGTGATGAAACTGGCGGAGGAACGGCGGGCGTTGTATCTGGAGACCGAGTATCTCTCAGCCCAGCGCGTGATACTTTCGTACGAGTTCCCGCTGGCGGAGATTATTTACGACTTCTACGACAAGCTCAAAAGTGCCACCAAAGGCTACGGCACGATGGACTACGAGATGATAGGCTTTCGAGCCAATGACCTGGTCAAGCTGGATATTCTGGTCAACAACAATTGCGTCGACGCCCTGTCGGTTATCGTGCACCGCAGCAAAGCTGACCAACGAGGCCGGGCGCTGATAACCAGGCTGCGGAAGGAAATCTCGCGACACCAGTTCGAAATCCCGCTCCAGGCTGCTATCGGCACGAGGGTTATCGCGCGGGAAACCATCTCAGCCCTGCGCAAAAACGTTACCGCCAAATGCTATGGCGGCGATGTCAGCAGGAAACGAAAACTGCTGGAAAAACAAAAGGCTGGGAAGAAGCGAATGAAGATGGTCGGCAATGTCGAAATCCCCCAAAAAGCATTCATGGCCGTGCTGGACCCAGGCGATTGAAAACCGAGGAAATTAAAGGTGTCTGGTACTTTTTTTTGCTTTAGATTCGACGCTGGGCGGTAGTAATGAATACTCCGATCCCACACCGGTCGTAGGCTTCACCACAGCCTTCGACAAATCCTCGAACAAAAACTACGAGCGACATCTCCACGCGGAAAATCGTTCGTATTTATATAATTCCCTTGACTCGATGAATCGTTTGCGGGATTTTTTATATAAGAAGCGTGGGACGCTTGCCGCCGGCGGGGCGAGCATAGCTTCGGAGATTACATTACCGGGGACTTTTGAAATGTATAGCTGGAATCTCGACAGCGTAGGCAACTGGAAAAAGACGACGCAAACTCCCGTCGCCGGCAGCGAAACC
>JAOZNE010000315.1:0-2084 GCA_029933955.1 Phycisphaerae bacterium | reverse complement strand
AAAAAACCCGCCAGCATGTATCCCCCGTCAAAAGCTATTCCAGGTCGAACAGTTCGTAGTTATCTTCACCGAAAAAGCCAACATTAAAGTCGATAGGCTTGCCGCCAGGATAAGCGAACCCACCGGAGTTATTGGTGAAGTCCATTTTTGCTTCGCTGACATGCGAGTCCAACCAGCCGATGCTAGCCATCCCCATGTGTCGAAAATGAATTGAAGGCCTCGGGGCCATCATGTTAATAAATCGCGGCGGTTCGCAGAAACTATATTCCGTCAAGCCTCCATTGACAAAGGCTGTGTCGGTAAATCCAACGGTTTCCGCGGGCGAAGTGAAAACATCGGCGCGATTTCCGGAAATAGATGGATCGGGAACAGCTGCTTCGTATTCATCATCGGAGTTGAGTTTTACAAACGAACCTACGAATTGCTGGTTGTACCCAAACCCTCCGCAACCGCTCTCGAAGCCGGAATTGAATTCCTTGAAACTGGGACAATTTTTCACCGCCTCCCCCGGAAGATACGGCATCAGCGGCCCATCGTTAATCGAAAAAGGTGTCGTGCCGGAGCTGGTCCTGCTTCCAAACCAGCGGTGCAAGTTCCCGTGGTAAATGCCCGCTGCTGCGGGTGCATAAAAGCCATCGTTGTCCGCTTGGTAAAGTTCATTACCCAACAGCAAGCACCTGATACTGGCCTGACAAACAACTTTTCGCGCAAACTCCTTTGCCCGCGAGAGGCTGGGCAGAAGAATACTCACCAGCAGCGCGATGATAGCGATAACCACCAAAAGCTCGATAAGTGTGAAACCGGAATCACGCTTTTTTTCAGCCATGGCTTCAGTTACGTCTGCGTTTTTTTAGCATCCCCAAGCCGCCCACAATCAACAGGGTCAGCGTCGCTGGTTCAGGGATGTGTTCGACATAGTCAATCTCGGTTGTAAATCCACCCAAAAATATTTCGTATGGATCAGTTGGCGAGCCTGCTAAAGAGTCGCTAACAGAGCGGATTCGCACATATGCAATGTCAGCCAGCTCAACCGCATTTCCATCAATATCTATCGCCCAGCTGATATCCATCAGATCACCGTCAACACTGACATCAGCATAGCCCGTCATGGTATTACTGGACCAATACGGGTCTGTGTAAGGGTTCTCCCCGTAGTAATATTCCTCGGTGTCAAATGTAATGCCTATTGGCCCATTTCGTGGGTCATGTGGAAGTTGATCGTAATTGCTTGGCTTCAAAAGGTACCAATCTTCATCTTCCCAGCCATCTGCTGTGGCACCGATACCGGAAGTTTCTCGAGCAACTTCGACATATCCCGGCTCCCACCACCCAGGCAGAGCGTTTCCCTGAATTTTCAGATCGTTGCCTGCGCCATTCAAAATAGAGGTAGAAAACCCCAGAATAATTCCCACAGGGTTGGTGTTGTTTCCCTGGCCCGGGTCGTCAGTCCATTGTCCGAGGGAGACAATACCAGCTGCATCATCTTGAGCTGCCGCAGCGACGAAAACCGCCTGCGGATCCGTATAACCGGTGTTTGGATATAGCCCATGCTCATAACTACATAATACATCCGCCCAGTTGCTATTAGCAAAAGCTAGTGGAGTAAATCCGCCAACCACCACAAAAATAACCACACAAAAAGCATTCAATCTTGTTTTCATGATAATTCCTTTTTAGAACTTATTTCAATTCAGCGGGCAAAAACTAAAAAATTCCGGGGAAACTTTGTTTAAGGCAAGTAAAATACTCGGTGCGACACGGAAAACCCATGTTTCCCGCGCCGCACCTGAGAACACCAGTTAGGCTTAGGCCGTCTTACGACGACGTATCAGCAAACTCAATCCACCAAAGGCCAACAGGCCCATAGTTGCCGGTTCCGGAACCATTGTGTCCATTGCAAAATATGAAGGCCAGCCTGTTCCACCATCGCTTGCACTGACGGCAAACTCTACAGTGTCGACTGCACCCAAGGTACTCAAATCCACCTCTGTCCAGGCATCACACAGAAATGTTTTTCCGTCACGATAATCCTCAAGGATAACATCAAAAGACCCTGTCGATGCACCTGCGTTCTTGCCGGTAAA
>JAOZNE010000314.1:0-2097 GCA_029933955.1 Phycisphaerae bacterium | reverse complement strand
TGTCGTTGCGACGCCCAGCCACGCCAGCCAGGTCTGCATAGAGTAACGCAAGGCCACCTCACCTATTGCCTGATGTTTTTGGGTTCATGTCCATTTCAGCGGTGTTGGCGTCGGGTGTTTTGAAAACCCGCCCAATAGATACCCCGTATAACATCAGCTATCAGTTCTTCCCCGCCCAGTAAAACTCCTTGCCGTCGGGGCAGACGAGGAGCATGGAAAAGTTCTGCTCGCCATCAATTTGGAATGTAGCCCGATACACTTGCGGGCCAAACTCATCGACTGCAAGCAGTTCAATTGTCTTGGCCTCGTCAAGCTGCTGCAGCGCGGCAAGGAGGGCACCCTTTCGGGCATCCCCAAGTCCGCGAGCACCATTGTCAGCCAAGGCCCGGTCGGCACCCTCGGCGCGAAGATGCTTGAGCATGCCCGCCACAGTGCGAAACTCGGGCGAGTCCTTGCCAATCTTTCGATGTTCGTGGTTACTGTCGCAACCAACCAAGGCCACGCAAAGCACCAGCAACAATACGATGAATTTACTGTTCATAATGCGGATCATTCTCGGTTCCCACAAATCCCAGGAGCGTTTCCGGATCGACATTCCAACCGTCGCCACCATAAGTCTGAGCATGCCCGTCGGCACAAAGCGCGTTGGTCTTACCCCTGTGGCGAAAATGATTCGTCGGCGTCTGAGACCAGTTCCCGGTAACAGGTTCGAGGTAGGTGCTGTTCTGAAATATGCGTACGCCGCCAGGCGCCCAACTCATAGCCGTATCGGCGAAGACAAACAATTCGCTCGGGCGAGGCACCTGGTCAGCGGACTTACATTTCGTGCCATTCAGCATGGGGTCGAGATATCGGGCATTGTAGCCGTAAGTGGTCGTCGCCTCGCGGACATTCGACCCCTGGGGCACATAGGAGCCCCACTTAAACAACGGACACCACAGCAACGCAAGGTTGTTATCGCACATCTTCATAAACGGGCTGGCTGAGGGGTCAACAGGGTCGGCATCGGTGCCCCAAAAGTAGCAGGTTACGCCGGGGGTAGGATGGTTCATCTTCGCGTAGGGCCAATAGTGTCCGTTGTTTTCCGAATGGTACATGCCCCCGCCTCGCCCCAGAGCATGCAGGTTCGAGAGACACTGGGCCGTCCGCGCCAACTCTTTCGCTGACGACAGCGATGGCAGGAGAATGCTTGTCAGCAGCGAGATTATCGCGATAACGACGAGCAGCTCGATGAGAGTGAAACCACATAATCTCAAATTATGGATTTTAGATTTTGGGGTCATCTAAGTGTACTCCCAAAGCTGATCCTGAGCGAAGCAAAGGTCCGGATAGACCGTCACTCCACTCAGAATCAACCCGGAAGAATCGTTTCTTACTTCCGCCGTCGCAACAGAGCCGCGGCACCAATACCCAGCAGCGTCATCGTTGCTGGCTCGGGAGCAACATCAGCAAAGGCGTCTATCTCGGTACTCCAGGTATCCGTACCGTTCTGATACACTTTTACAAACTGAATCCAGGACAAACCCGTACTGCTGAAGTCGACGCCCGTTCCACCACCAGAACCATTATAGCCCGCCAGTATCTGGGAATAGGTAGTTCCGTTGCTAATAGTGAAGCTCGGATCGACCGGTTTGGTGAAGTCACTTTCAACATCGCCATCCGAACCGTATGCCGTAGAAGTGTTGGCATATCCTTGCGTGCAGTATTCACCATCAGCCTCAGCAGTAACATCATACCAATTAATACCGTCCTGGCTAACCTGAACCTTACCAGGCTCACTCGCTACACCACCAGCAACGCCGTCCGGGTAGCTGCTGTCCGTATACATCGTGTTTCCAAAAATCAGAAAATCGATACCCCAGTAAGTTCCGCTGGGGTTGTCAAGTACATGATGATCGAACTTGACGACCAGGCTGCCGCCCGTGCCAATACTGACAATCTGATCGGTTGCCCACGGTGCGTTGAAGACGGTAACATCCTGGGTTCCGCCACCCCATGCGGGGGTTGTCCGCGAGGGCATACCCAAGGTGGCATTGCCATCTGCATACGACGAATTTCCGTTGCTTCCCTGCGAAAAGCTGACCAGTTCGTTCGCAT
>JAOZNE010000313.1:0-2102 GCA_029933955.1 Phycisphaerae bacterium | reverse complement strand
TCAGGCTGTCAAAATTGTTTTCTGCATTTCTTGTAGCTTCTTCAATGTAAAGTGGATGTTTTCTGGGGTCAAAACCACCTTTGATGGATTCGTTGACTATTTTTTTCCAACCACCACATTTATCGCTATTCTCAAAAACAGGTTTTTCGGATGAATGATGATAATATAGCCATACTTCAAAACAAGGATTGCTTTGAGCTACAAACCAGTTGTTTTGATTTTTGCAAAAATCTCTGATTTGTTTTATTTGAGGTTTTCTGGATTCGAGCTTGTCTTTGTCAGTGTCTAATACAATCCAAACCTCATCATCTTCAAACATTGAGTATTCTGGATTGGGATTGCTGTCATTTTCTATGATACATTTTTTTGCGATATCAAGTAAGCCAGATGGAGAGTTGTCCTCATGAGGATGCAGCTCATATATTCTAAGATTGATTCGAGAGTCCATTTCTCTGAAATATTGAAAGTATTGCTGCTCTCTTTTGGCACCTTCGCAGAAAATATAAATACTTTTGGCTTCCCTGCTGGGCGGTTCCCTTCGAAAAAGTCTATTAGTTAGTATCATATTTATGCCAGTCTAAGTCCTGTAAATTTGCCAAAAACGGTATTGAACCATAGCGACCTTTTAAGTAGCCTTTGCGTATATCGATAGTTTTGTGTTCCTTAAAATCATTCAATGAATATAAATCAGTAGAGCCATTTTTATCTTTTTCTGCAAACCATATCTCATCTTGCCTGAAGATTTCCTGGTCGAGCAGGTTTGATTCGTGTGTTGTAAAAATCAGCTGTCCCTTTGTGTCCGAATCTAAAGAGAATTTTTTCACTAATTCTTTTATAAGTAACGGGTGAATGCTTCTTTCGATTTCATCTATAACAAACACTTTGTTACCGGTAAGCATTTCATGGAATGCGGGAATAAAATCCAAAAGGCGAATTGTGCCGTCAGACTCCTCGTCCAATTCAAATAAAGCAGATTTGTTTTTTTCACCTGTATGCTCAATTTTTAATTCCTCCACCCAAATATCATTCCCTTCTTTCAGAATGATAATTTCACTACCTTTTTCACTTCTTAAGCCGATCATTCTACTCGGATTGGACTTAAGACTTTTGGAGATATCATCAATGAATTCTTCCTTATCTGCACCAAAAAATTTGTGAATTTCCGTTTTTTTCGGTGTCAGAGAAGTGATACCTATATCAAACGAACGCATTGTATCTTCGGCGTATTTTCTGAACTCAGGTTCGTTTTGGATTTTATGGACCAAGGCGCCAGGTTTTGATCTTGTACCTAGTACTCGCAAGGTGTTTGCGAACCAATTCACAGCCTTTTTTACATCCTGTAAAAATTTATTATCTCTATTCGATAACAATGTCAGAATTACTTTATCGGGTTCTACAAAGTCTTCCAGCAGGACAGATTTAAGCAATTGGCTTTTTTCGTCATGTTCAAAGTTTTCTGAAAAATTAATTTCAGTAACCCCGTCTTTATTCGTTTTACGCTCAAAGATAAGTTTGTCTTCTTTTTGGCCTAATCCAGATAAGTACAATTCTTCTGTCGCTATCAAGTCGTCCAAAAGTTCGACCCCATAATAAAAGGCTGTGTCCTCCTGAATAAATTCGATAGCCAGGATTTGTTTCTTGTCACTACCGTCTGGCTGAAACTTGAATTGCCTATCTTTTAATTCAACAGGAATTTTTTCTTCGACAATTAGTCTCTGAAGCAATTCCAATGACTTGACAAGATTAGACTTTCCCGCCCCATTCGCCCCATAGATAGAAGATATTTTCAATAGGTTAAGGCTATTGATATTGTATTTATGACTGTTAAGGGTTTTCAGGCGGTCATTGGAAATAAGGTTAAATTCTTTCCGAACGCCAAATGAAAATATATTTTCAACCACAAATCTAACTAACATGACACTCTCCTCTGCGTGATACTTTCACGCAATATGCCAGTTCGCGTGTGGGATGTCAATAACCAATTTTCAAATTTTTCTGATACAGTGTCCGTCGCTGTGGGTGCGGTCTGCACCCATGCGGTTTGCTCTGCCTAAAACGCCAGTTGGACTCTGACTCCTGCTACTACGGCGTCGGATACGCTG
>JAOZNE010000084.1:0-8223 GCA_029933955.1 Phycisphaerae bacterium | reverse complement strand
AGGTGCCAGGCCTGCTGGTGATGGGTGTCCAAAAAGACTCGCCCGCAGCCAAGGCCGGCATGCGGGCTGGCGATGTGATAACCACGATTGACGCCCAGGCTGTCCGAACCGTGGATGAATGCAAGGCAGCGATGGAAGCTGCGACAGCCCAGACCCCGGCGAGAAATATTTCATTGAAAATTCGTCGAGGCGACCAAGGCTTGGACATCACCGTAAAACCCCCTGAAACGAAAACCAAGTGAAAAAATAATTCATCGCGAAGGAACACAGAGAACGCAAAGATAAAAAGAAAGTTGACTGGTTGATTGGTTGATTGGTTGATGTTGTTGTATGAACGGTTAAAAAACCATGACGAGGAGCAGTATATTGGCGAGCAATAACAGATATCGATACGGTTTGGTTTGTGTGGTTGTCTTGGCTGGGGCGATTTTGCTTTGGGGAGCTGGGCGCGCTTTGGCTCAGATTTCTCCAGACAAGGAGCCCGAGGAGCCTCGGGGCGTCCTGGCTGCCGAGAGCTTGCTGCACTCTGCCGAGAACTTGCTGCAGACCCCGGGTGTCAACGCCAAGGCGGGTCGGCTTTTGGTCATGGCGAAGTATATCGCCGAGCTTGCGCCGGAGGACGTGGACGTTCAGCCTTTCTTGTGCAACGTGTATCAGATACGCAAAAACTACGCCGCCGCCGCAGCTGCTGCCCGCAAACTGCTCGCAGCCAATCCTACGGATTTCGAGACATGGAAGCGCTGGCTCCAGGCCAGGCTGAACATGCTCAACACCGCGACGGAGCGGATAAAATTTCTCCGGGGCGTAACGGAGACGATGATATACTCCCCCTGCCAGCGAAGCGAAGCTGCGACGCAATTGGCGGATTTGCACATAAGTCAGGGCGACCAGACTGCTGCCCGGGCTTCGCTGAACCAGGCTATAAATCTCGACCCGCTCAACAGCACCGCCCTTATCGGCAGGCTCGACCTGGCCACAGACGCCCCGGCTCAGATGCGATGCGAAACCATGTTGGCCCTGCTGAGGGGCAACCCGCGAAGCGCGTGGGTAGCTAGGCAGTTGGCGGGGTATCTGGGCGACCACGGGCTGGGCGAATTGGCGTTGCAATTTCTCAATCACGCCTGGCTGTTGGAGGGGGCGGGCAAGCCTTGGGACAAAGCTCCGCCAGCCTTGGCGGTGGAATACGCAGGGGCCCTGCTGGACCTGGGCCGGGCTAAGGAAGTGGTCGAGACGTTTCACCCTGCCCTGGTCAGGCTTGGCAGTTCGCTGGAGTTCCAGGCCCTGATGGTCGAAGCCTACGACGACCTTGGCGACAAAACCAACGCGGACAAAATCCGCAAGCAGATGGCCCGGATGTATTTCGCGAAACTCACAAGCCATCAAATCGAGCTGGATATGAAGGCTGCCACACCTGGCAATCGGCAGGTTACCGCGGATATCGCGGCGGACATGGCCTGGTTTTATATGATCCTGCAACCCAACCCCAGAGAGGCTCTGAAATACGCCCGCCAGGCAGCCAAGCTGGGCAGCGATGTCGACCGGAACGACGTTATCCTGGGTTGCGCCGAGCTTAGCTCTGCGATGCGGTCAGGGTATAATCGCATCAAGACTTTGGCGGAGAAGTTTCCGATGGCTGCCTACTTCCTGGCCAGGCACGAGCTTGGGGTCGGTAATCTCGCAGCTGGGCGAAAGTACCTTCTCGCGGGCCTGGCTGTGGCGCACAAGTCCCTGCCTTATCGTCTGCTTGCCAAGCTGGCGAAGAAATATAAAGTGTCAATCCCGCCGGTGTCCGAGGCAGAGTTGGTTAAACGGACTGTCAAGTCGCTCGACCCAGCTGTGCTGCGAATGGGTCTAAAGCCAGAGGAGTTCATAGCTATAACCGCTCGTCCGCTAGCTTCAGCGAGCCAACTGGGGGAGCCTGTCGTCATCCGGGCTACGCTTATGAACGTCGGCAAGTTGCCCGTAAAAATCGGCACGTGGGGCCTGGTGGACAACAGGCTTGCCGTGGTAGTTAGTGTCGGGAAGGACGAGCAAACCCGAACCTTCGCAGCAGGGCCGATGCTAACCTGGCCCGCGCCGGGTGTCCTCGATCCGGGCAAAAGCGTTACCGCCCAAATTCGCCTGGACACAGGCCCGCTTGGGGAGTACCTGGCCAGGCGACCGCTGGAAACCATCGTCCTGAAAATCCTGGGCCTGGTCTCGCCGCAGGAACGCCCAGGGCAAATCATCAGCGGCGCCCCGAGCGTGAATCCGCAGCCTATGACCGTCCGCAGAATCGGCATACTCGCAGGCCCGGGCAGTGATCCCGCTAAGCAATACAACAACACCCTGAGCAAAATAGCCCAGCGTCAAACCCAAGGCCCGCTAGCCCGGCGGATGCTCGCAGCCAGGCAGGTAGCCTCGTTGTTGAAATGGCTTGGCGACGTGGAAAACCAGCAGGCTACCTTGCCCAGATCGCTCAGGCCCGTCGCCCGCAAAGACGCTCTTTTGGGCATGATGTCCCAGTCTCTGGCTGACCCTGCTGATGTTGTCCGCGCCGAGATGCTCGCGGGGCTGGCGATGAACAAACTCGACGGAGCGACCTTGAACCTGCTCGGGCTGGTCATGGCTGACCCCAGCGAGCTTGTGCGGTTCCGCGTGGTCGAGCTGCTGGGCGACAGCGGCAATAAGGGCAATATCAAAATGCTGGCCATCTTCACCAAAGACAAAAACAAGTTCGTAAAGCGCCTGGCCACGGCGTTCCTACGGGCAGAAGCCAAGGGCAAAAAGTAGGCGTAACCGTTCACCCAAAAACTGATCGCACCATGAAGGCCATAAAGACATTGTAACCATTCATGCTTTTTCGATAAATTCCACAGCCATCCTATAATCAGTAGACGGGATGGCTGTTTAGCGCCATAGGAATCTTTGTAGTAACTGTGAACGGTTACAAAATTTCGAACAATTTTCTTGGCGCATACCGAAGCTGGCGGTACAGTTGGGTCGCTCGTATTTTGTAAATTCTTTCCGTACTTTGTGATTTTGTTCTCGATATGTTCATGAACCTTGGCTGGGAGTCGCTCGCTCGGTTTGTTCGGTTATGTCTGATGTCGCGCGAAAACTGTTGTTTCTTTGTTTGTTAAAAAAAAACCGTGTACTCTTCTTAAAAAATCAGTGTAATCTGTGGATTGTTTTTGTTTTTACTGACAACTGATTGCTGATTACTTTTCAAAAAAAATGCCCAGACGAACTCGGCGGACATCTCGGTTGGACGTTGGACTGGCGATAGCCCTAGCTGGGCTTGCGTTTGTGGTCTGGGCGTTGGTAGCAGGTGCCAGCAGGCTGATGATGCAGAATATAATCCTCGCTGCAGCTGGCTCGACCGAAGCTCTGCCCGCGGTAACCCGCAACGTCAGGCTGTTCTTTGTCGACACTGGATTCGTCATCGACCTGGTCGGCTTGGGGTGGATGGCGGTTAGCCTGGTGCTGATATTTTTCGCCAGCAGCCAAAAGGTGAGCATTTCCTGGGCCTGGCTGTCCGCGACGCTACAGTCGATGGTAGCGGCTCTTGGCGGAGCATTGGTCAGCTGCGCTATTTACGTGCCGCATAGTACCACAGGCCAAGCCAACTACACTGTCATGGGCAAAATTAGCTTAATCTCCCTGCCATTGGTTATCGTTATCGCTGTGGTCATCTGGGGGCTATTCGTCTATTGGATGCTCAAACGCCGAGCCAGTTCGCGACACCTGGGCCCCAGCATGACCGATGGTCTGCGGACGAACAGGTAATCACAAAATGACCAATGACCCAATGACCATTGAATGACCAAGGCCCAATACCCAAGGCCCAAGGAATATCCAATATCCCAGTAAAAAAACATCACAAATATCCATCGTGCCGTGTTTTGCGGAATTTTCTGTTTTTACTTTTTCCTTCTTCTGTTGGATATTCAATTTTGACGGACGGGTAGCCATGGTAACATGCATGGGCAAGACGCCCATGCTACGTTTGGGTGAGACGTTTACGCGGGAATTTGAAAGGTTCGGATAGATGGATAAGTTTATTATCGAGGGTCAGGCCAGACTAGAGGGCAAGGTGGTTCTCAGCGGGGCTAAGAACGCAGCTTTGCCAATTTTGGCTGGGGCTATTTTGGCCGAGGGAACTACCACGTTGCACGGCGCGGCGGACCTGGCTGATATCCGCGCGATGTGCGAACTGATGGGCGACCTGGGCGTAGAGACTATCCGACGGGACGACGGCACGATAAACGCGACAGTTACCGACGATAGCCAATCGCACGCCCGATACGAACGCGTCCGGAAAATGCGAGGCAGCATCTGCGTGCTAGGCCCGCTGCTGGCCCGGCGAGGTTACGCCCGCGTCGGTATGCCCGGCGGGTGCGTCATAGGCTCGCGACCCGTCGACTTGCACCTGCGAGGCCTGCGTGCACTGGGAGCGGAAATTCATCTCGACGGCGGAGACATCGTCGCCCGGGCTAAGAAACTTACCGGGGCGACCATTTTCCTCGGCGGGCCTTTCGGCTCGACCGTGCTGGGCACCGCCAATGTCATATCCGCTGCGGTGCTAGCCCATGGGACGACGGTGATAGAGTCCGCTGCCTGCGAACCTGAGATAGAAGACCTCATCGACATGCTCAATGCCATGGGCGCGAAAATCCAAGGCGGGGGCACGCCGCGGGTTTCCATCGAGGGCGTCGCGAAGCTGACGGGCGTCGAGCATACGATTATCCCCGACCGCATCGAGGCTGGGACTTTTATGATGGCTGCGGCTATCACCAACGGCGAAGTTACCATCCCCAACGCCCGGGTCGATCATCTCCTGGCTGTGGTCGACAAGCTCCGCGATATCGGCGTGCAAGTTGAAAAATCAGGCCCGGGCCTGGTGGTTGCATCGGCTGGGCGACTGTCGCCGGTGGATGTTACCACGCAACCATACCCGGGCTTTCCGACCGATCTGCAAGCCCAGCTACTGGCTTTGCTTTGCCTAGCGGACGGCAACAGCGCGATAACGGAAAAAATCTTCCCCGACCGATTCATGCACGTAGCTGAGCTGCTGCGAATGGGAGCCAACATCCGCAAGGAAGGCCCGACCGCTATCGTTACCGGCGTGGGCCAACTCATCGGCGCCCCGGTGATGGCTAGCGACTTGCGAGCATCAGCTGGACTCGTGTTAGCCGGGCTGGTAGCGACAGGCCAAACCGAAGTCCGCCGAGTCTATCACATAGACCGAGGCTACGAACAAATCGAACAAAAACTCCGCCAACTCGGCGCGAACATTACACGCGAGAAAGAAGAGCAAGGATTCAGGAGTCAGGATTCAGCAGTAGGGAGTCAGGAGTAGGGTCGGCCATTGCCGACCATTTTGAACTGACGAGGGGAGAGAATCGGAAGGCCTTTGAATTGACGCGGTATCAGCAGGTCCTTATCGCCCGTAACAAGGCAGTCCGCTTGCCCCGCGGTCAGTGTACCCAGCACTGGCAGGTCGTCTTTGTCGCGACACCCATCAGTAATGTTATCGAGTTCCACGATTTGGGCAACTTCGCGGAGGAAGTCTAATCGCTGCTTGGTATCTGCTTGAGAATGCCCGAATTTCCCCGATAAGTGCCTGGAAAATTCATTGAGGATATGCTCGGAAAGGATGATGCGATGGTTGGCGAGACACTCCTGGAGTATGCTGTTGCAAACTCCACCAAAAGCGAAAGCGGCAAGCAAAACATTTGTGTCGAGAACGACTTTTATGAAATATCTCTGAGTAGGTCGTCTTCGGAATCGTACCCGAGATTCTTTGAGAGCTTTTGGCTTTGCTCGCCGAGCGTCTGAAATTGCCTTATGCGGAACTGCCTGCGCAAAATATCACAAATTGCCTGCTCGAAAGAGCAGTGCTCTTTGTCGCAAAAGCCTTGAAGTTGTTTCTCAACATCGTCGGGGATACTAATTGTTAGCGTAGTTATACACATAATTCTATCAATATTTTTTAAGTACTCAAAGCAATTCTACGAGTTTAGGCCGGCTTTTGTGATGCGTTTGTGTCGGGCTTTGCCGAGGATGTTTAGGATAGGACGGGGGAGGATTCTCAGCAGGGCTGTGATTAGTTTGTAGCGTAGCGAGGGAATGCAGATTACCCGGCGGGGGTGTTTGTCCAGCGCGACAAGTGACTTTTCCACGACGAACTCCGCGCTTAGCCACCACTTGGCGGGGATGGCCTGGCGGTCTACCTGCATTACATCGTGAAATTCGCTGTAGGTGAAGCCCGGACAAAGCGCCTGCACGAACACGCCAGTCCCCCCCAGCTCAGCGTCGAGCCCCAGCGAGAATGTGTTCAGCCAGGCCTTGGTCGAGCAGTACATAACGTTCGATGGGCTGTGCAGGAAAGCTGCGACGCTGGAGACGTTGACCACGAATCCCTTGCCCCGCCGGGCCATGCCCGCCACCGCAGCGTGGGTGAGGTGCATCACCGCCAAAACGTGAAGCCTAGCCATCGCAGCCTGGCTTGTCAGGTCGGACTCGTGGAACAAAGGCCGCAAGCCAAACCCCGCGTTGTTCACCAAAAATTCGAACCTCGGCTCAGCTAAGATTCTGTCCGCGACCATCTGACAAGCGTCGGAGTCCGTAAGGTCGGCAACTATCGCTTCTGCAGCGCAGCCAAACTCAGCGGCTATTTCCCCAGCCAGGCTCTGGAGCTTTTCTTCCCGCCGAGCTACCAGCAGCAGGTCATAGCCTCGCCGGGCCAGGGCACGGGCGTAGGTAGCTCCGATACCAGCCGAGGCGCCGGTAACCAAAGCTACGGGTCTGCAAGCCTGGCCTGTATTACCAGAAGTCATTTCAAAATCCATTCATCATGTGGCACAGCCGCCCTCGGCTGTGGTTTTTCGTGGCTTGGACATCTTGTCCAAGTTGTTTTTTGTTTTTGCTATGCAACAAGTTGCATGACCTACAGACTTTCACAGCCGGGGGCGGCTGTGCTACATTTTTGCGTTGCTTATTGCGACATCCTTTCGACGAACTCGGCGTAGTCCGCCGGCGTGTCGATGCCGTTGCCCGCGTAGTCCACCTTGGCAATCGCGATGGAATAGCCATGCTCCAAGGCTCGTAGTTGTTCGAGGTTTTCCGCCCGCTGGGCTGGCGAAGCTGGCAGGGCTGCGTAAAGTTTCAAAAACGAAACCCGATACGCGTACAAGCCCAGGTGCATAAAATACTCCGCCTTGCCCGCCCCGTCGCGGTCGAAGGGAATCGCAGCTCGCGAAAAATACAACGCCCGCAAATTCTCCTCGCCCTTGCCCTTGCCGAAAACCACCTTCACCCGGTTCGGGTCGCGGGCCTGCTCCGCCGATAGCGGCGTGCACAGCGTAGCCATGGGAGAGCGGGAATTTTCGAGAGTTTTTATCAGCTCATCGACCAGCTCCGGCGGGGTGTCAGGCTCGTCGCCCTGGACATTCACAACGATATCATCATCGCCAAGCCCCAGCAGCTCCGCCGCCTGGGCCAACCTCTCTGTGCCGTTGGCGTGGTCGGCGCGGGTCATTATAGCCTGGGCGCCAAAGCTGACCACCGCGTCGAAAATCCGCTCATCGTCCGTAGCTACCACCACCCGCCCAGCCAGCGCAGCGTCGCTTACCGCTTCGACAACATGCTGGACAAGATACTTACCCGTCTGCCGCAACAAAGCCTTGCCCGGCAGGCGAACCGAAGCCCAGCGGGCTGGGATAATAATCGTCGCATTCATTGCACAATACTCTCCACTTGCCATCAGCTATGCTTAACTTTACGAACATGTCGCTCCGGGGGGGGTGTCTTTTTCGGTCGTCAGGATGACGACGTCGGATTTTTCGTCGTCGGTCGAAGCTGCGATTAACATGCCCTGACTTTCAAGGCCTCGCATTTTTCGCGGGGCAAGGTTGGCTACGACGATGATGTTCCGCCCCAGCAGCGACTCGTGCGAATAGTATTGCTTTATCCCCGCCAACAGCTGTCGCTTCTCGTTGCCCAGGTCTACCTGCAAGACGAGCAGCTTATCGGCGTTTGGATGGTCCGCCACCTCGACGATCTTGCCGACCCGCAAATCGAGCTTGCAAAAATCATCGTATGTTATGGTCGCCTTGGCTGGGCTTGCTGGCGGTGCTTCTGCGGGGATTTGTTCGCAAGCCGATTCTGGAGCCGGAGTTTCGCTGTCGCTCATGGATTATACCTTTCGTAGTTCGTGTTTTGCGGGGTCTTTGGTTCTGT